>NZ_JARGEF010000080.1:0-31072 GCF_033794725.1 Streptomyces sp. ID05-39B
CACTTCCGCTGCCCCCGCTCGAAACCGCGGCGGTCCACCACGGTGCAGCGAATCCACTTGACCAGCACCGCGCCATGGTAAGGCCAGCGGACGTGGCGTCGGTCACTCTTGGAAGCCCGGCAGCCCTGCGGGCTGCCACGCGCGCGTGGCAGGATGGACAACCGGCCCTGATGAGCGGCCAGTTCGGCACGACAGCTGACGGGGACGGGGAGGGAAAGACCGGTGAACGGCCTCAGCAAGGGGATCCGCAAGGTCGAGATGGCTCTGAGGTGGGACCCGAGTCCGGCGGGTGAGCCACCCACCGACCTGGACATAGTGGCCGGGACCTACCTGGCGGACGACCCGCGGGGCGAGCCCGCCTATGTGGTGCACTTCGACAGTCGCTCCCCCGACGGCACCATCACGCTCAACCGGGACAGCACGGACGGCAAGGGCTTCGGCTGGGACGAGGTCATGACGATCGAGCTCGACCGGCTGGACGCCCGGTACGCGCGCGTGGTGGTCGGCGTCGTCATCCAGCAGCGCCCCGCCGAGCGGACCTTCGTCAGCGTGAGCAATCCGGCCTTCCGGATCCGTGAGGGCTACACCGTGCTGGCCGAGGACGACTTCGGCGGGGTGCTCGGTGCGACGGCGGCCACGGTCGCGGAGTTCGTGCGCGACCCGGCCGACGGCTGGTCGCTCCACGACGGCGTACAGGGCTACGAGGACGACCCGGCGACGTTCACCAGGATCATGGGCCGGCTGCGCCGGTCATGAGCCACGGGTGAGACTCGGACGCCGCTGGTGGAGCCGGATTTCAACTCCACCAGCGGCGTCCAGGCTCGGCCTACGTCTGCGCAAAGGCCCGCAGCCGGAGAATCCCCGCCACCTTCGCCGCCACCCACGTCATCCGTTGGTCCCCGTCCACGAGGCCCCTGCGGGCCACCCCGCACCACTCCGTGCGGTCGATGAGGTCGAGGTAGGACGCACGGGCCTCGTCCCAGCGCTCCTTGATGCCAGGGACCTCGTCAATGCCAGGGACGTCATCGGTAGGCAGAGGGGCCTCCAGGGTGAGGTGGTGGGCGACTGACGCCACGGCGAAGCAGCGCTCCACCGTCGGACCCAGACGCCGTAGATGCCGTAGATGTGCTTCCATGAGGGCGACCGCGTGCGGATGGCGGCGGAGCGAGGTGCCCATGCCCTCGCGGTACGTCATCACGTGCAGGATCCGCCCGGTCCGGTCGACCATTTCGGCGTTCGCCCCGGATTCGGCGACGGCCTCGTGCAGCACCGTCACCCGCGCGACGGTGTCGGCGACGTAGCTGTTGAGGAAGTCGCCGTCGAAGGCCCGGCGCAGCAGCCAGGGCCGGACGCCGCGTGGTCGTCGACATGTCGGCACAATGCGTCCATCGCATGGGCCCGGCCCCAGGCCGTCACGTGTTCCGCCAGCCAGATCAGCGCGTCCACTCCGCCCGGCAGACGGTCGAGGGCGCGCACAGCGAGGGCCCCGAAGCCGTTGGACAGCAGGCCGACGGTCTGGATCCTGGGGATGTCGTCCGATGTGGCGGCCTCGGCGAGCACGGCCAGGCCGGCGGCCACGGCGTCGGCGTCGGTTCCGTGCCGGACGAGCCATCTGCCTGTTTCCCGGGACCTTGTCCCCGGCGCTCTCCGGACCGCCTCGGCGACCCGCTCGTTGTGACGGTAGGGCACAGGGACGGACCGGAGGCGGCGGGCCAGTTCGAGCGGGGTCGCGCTCGGGTCCGCGAAGTACTCGTCGAGGACGCGAGCCGCCTCGAGTCCGTCGAGCGTGCCGTCCGGCGGGTGCCTCTGCCCCCGCCGACGTCTCGCCGCCGCGTCCGGATACGGCTCGCCGCTCCGCGGAAGGGGGTCGTGCGGTGCGAGTCGGTGCAGTCGCAGCGCGTGCTCGTACAGGGGGCTCGGATTCGCCGGCGGCCGGTTCCCGGCCCTTGCGCTCACCGGCGGGAGGACGACTCGATTCTGTTGATCATGTTCCCGAAGCGTCCCACTCGAACATTCTCTGGACAAGCCTGCCGCAAAGGGGAGCCCGCCTCACCGACACCAGAGGGCGGTGGCGCCGGAAACCGGCGCCACCGCCCTCTGCCAGGTCAATCACCCCTGGCCGGTGCTACAGGGGGATCAGCTGCAACCGCTGGTCGAGCCGCAGCCCTCGCAGATGTAGCAGGAACCGGCGCGCTGCATCTTCGTGCCGCAGGAGAAGCACAGCGGAGCGTCGGCCTGGATGCCCAGCTGCATCTCCACCAGCTCGGCGCTGGTGTGGGCCTGCATCGGGGCGGGCTTGGCCGCCTCGACCTCGGCCTTCGGCGTGGCGACGGCCTTCAGGTCCGTCGGGCGCGGCGCCGACTGGGCCAGACCCTCGACGTCGACGTCGTCGTCGGACGGCTCGTACGAACCGGTCTCCAGGTGACGCTGACGCTCCTCGGCGGAGTGGATGCCGAGCGCGGAGCGCGTCTCGAAGGGCAGGAAGTCGAGCGCCAGGCGGCGGAAGATGTAGTCGACGATCGACTGCGCCATCCGCACGTCCGGGTCGTCCGTCATACCGGCCGGCTCGAAGCGCATGTTGGTGAACTTCGAGACGTACGTCTCCAGCGGCACCCCGTACTGGAGGCCGACGGAGACCGCGATGGAGAAGGCGTCCATCATGCCCGCGAGGGTCGAGCCCTGCTTGGACATCTTCAGGAAGACCTCGCCGAGACCGTCGTCCGGGTAGGAGTTGGCGGTCATGTAGCCCTCGGCGCCACCGACGGTGAACGACGTCGTGATCCCGGGACGGCCCTTGGGCAGACGCTTGCGGACCGGGCGGTACTCGACCACCTTCTCGACCGCGGTGCGGATCGTGTCCTCGGCCTTCTCGGTGACCTCGGCCTTCTCCTTCTCCTTGGTCTTCGCGGAGAGGGGCTGACCGACCTTGCAGTTGTCGCGGTAGATCGCGAGCGCCTTGACGCCGAGCTTCCAGGCCTCGAAGTAGATCTCCTCGACCTCCTCGACGGTCGCCGTCTCCGGCATGTTGACCGTCTTGGAGATGGCGCCGGAGATCCACGGCTGGATCGCGGCCATCATGCGGACGTGGCCCATCGGGGAGATGGCACGCTCACCCATGGCGCAGTCGAACACCTCGTAGTGCTCCTGCTTGAGACCGGGGGCGTCGATCACATTGCCGTGGTCGGCGATGTGGGCGACGATCGCCTCGATCTGCTCCTCCTGGTAGCCCATGCGGCGCAGGGCCTGCGGGACGGTGCCGTTGACGATCTGCATCGAGCCGCCGCCGACGAGCTTCTTGAACTTGACCAGGGCGAGGTCGGGCTCGACGCCGGTGGTGTCGCAGGACATCGCCAGACCGATGGTGCCGGTCGGGGCGAGCACCGAGGCCTGGGAGTTACGGAAACCGTTCTTCGCGCCGAGGCGCAGAACGTCCTGCCAGGCCTCCGTGGCGGCGGCCCAGACGGGGCTGTCCAGGTCGTCGATGCCGACGGCCTTCTGGTTGGCGTCGGAGTGCTGCTTCATGACGCGGTTGTGGGCGTCGGCGTTGCGGGCGTAGCCGTCGTACGGACCGACGACGTCGGCCAACTCGGAGGAACGGCGGTAGGCCGTGCCCGTCATCAGGGAGGTGATGGCGCCGGCCAGCGAGCGGCCGCCGTCCGAGTCGTACGCGTGGCCGGTCGCCATCAGCAGGGCGCCGAGGTTGGCGTAGCCGATGCCGAGCTGGCGGAACGCGCGCGTGTTCTCGCCGATCTTCTGGGTCGGGAAGTCCGCGAAGCAGATGGAGATGTCCATCGCGGTGATGACCAACTCGACGACCTTCTGGAAACGGTCGGCCTCGAAGGACTGGTGCCCCTTGCCGTCGTCCTTGAGGAACTTCATCAGGTTCAGCGAGGCGAGGTTGCAGGACGTGTTGTCCAGGTGCATGTACTCGCTGCACGGGTTCGACGCGGTGATCCGGCCGGACTCGGGGCAGGTGTGCCAGGTGTTGATGGTGTCGTCGTACTGGATGCCCGGGTCGGCGCAGGCCCAGGCGGCTTCGGCGATCTTGCGGAAGAGCGACTTGGCGTCGACCTCCTCGATCACGTCACCGGTCATCCGCGCGCGCAGGCCGAACTTGCCGCCCTGCTCGACGGCCGTCATGAACTCGTCGTTCACGCGGACCGAGTTGTTGGCGTTCTGGTACTGGACGGACGCGATGTCGTCGCCGCCCAGGTCCATGTCGTAGCCCGCGTCGCGCAGGACGCGGATCTTCTCCTCCTCCTTGACCTTGGTCTCGATGAAGTCCTCGATGTCGGGGTGATCGACGTCGAGGACGACCATCTTCGCGGCGCGGCGGGTGGCACCACCGGACTTGATGGTTCCGGCGGAGGCGTCGGCGCCGCGCATGAAGGAGACCGGGCCGGAGGCGTTGCCGCCGGAGGAGAGCAGCTCCTTGGAGGAGCGGATGCGGGAGAGGTTCAGGCCGGCACCGGAGCCGCCCTTGAAGATCATGCCCTCTTCCTTGTACCAGTCGAGGATCGACTCCATGGAGTCGTCGACGGCCAGGATGAAGCAGGCGGAGACCTGCTGGGGCTGCGGGGTGCCCACGTTGAACCAGACGGGGCTGTTGAAGCTGAAGATCTGGTGCAGGAGGGCGTACGCCAGCTCGTGCTCGAAGATCTCGGCGTCGGCGGGCGACGGGAAGTACTTGTGGTCCTCGCCGGCCTTCCGGTACGTCTTCACGATGCGGTCGATCAGCTGCCTGAGGCTGACCTCGCGCTGCGGGGTGCCGACGGCGCCCCGGAAGTACTTGCTGGTGACGATGTTGACCGCGTTCACCGACCAGAAGTCGGGGAACTCGACGCCACGCTGCTCGAAGTTGACCGAGCCGTCGCGCCAGTTGGTCATGACGACGTCACGGCGCTCCCAGGCCACCTCGTCATACGGGTGCACGCCGGGGGTCGTGTGGATGCGCTCGATACGCAGGCCCTTGGTCGCCTTGGCGCCCTTGGCGCGGGAACCCCGTGCCGGACCGCTCGCCGTCTCTGTCATGCCGCCTCCCTGTACGGGCGAAAACGCCCTGAAATGCCACGTTGTTCCTGTGACACGGTGTTCTGTCTTGTGCTGCGGGCACCACGCGCTACGCCCGCAACAGGTCTTGGTCCGCCACCTGCCCGGCCGGACCCGGAGCTGCCGTTCCGGTTCCGGCCCGCCGGTCAGTCGGCGGAGTGGGCGGGCTCGGGAACCTGCACGGTTCCTCCGCGCCCGCCGTCGTCTTCCCGGTTCCCCGCGACGGCGCCTTCGGTGCCCTCGGCGCCGTCAGCCCTCTCGCGGTCTTCGTCGTCCGCGGCGGGGTGTCCCGTCTCCCTGAGTTCCGCGATGGCGGCCTCGAAGTCGTCTAGCGAGTCGAACGCCCGGTAGACGGAGGCGAATCGCAGATAGGCGACGAGGTCCAGCTCCTGCAGCGGGCCGAGTATGGCCAGTCCCACGTCGTGGGTGGTCAGCTCGGCGCTCCCGGTGGCCCGCACCGCTTCCTCGACCCGCTGGCCGAGCTGCGCGAGCGCGTCCTCGGTGACAGGCCGTCCCTGGCATGCCTTGCGGACGCCGTTGATGACCTTGGTGCGACTGAAAGGCTCGGTGACCCCGGACCGCTTGACCACCATGAGCGAGCACGTCTCCACGGTCGTGAAACGACGGGAGCAGTCAGGGCACTGGCGGCGCCTGCGGATCGACGTGCCGTCGTCGGTCGTACGACTGTCGACGACGCGGCTGTCGGGGTGCCTGCAGAAGGGGCAGTGCATGATCCATCCCTCCTCACAGCAGACTCAATGGCCTCGCCGGCCCTCAGGGGCCCCTCGAAGCAGCCCTCAGCATAGGCGATCCCGGAGGGTGCGAAGTCCCGGGGGACCACAACTTGTGGGCTGCTGTTGATATCCAACCACTAGATGTGGTGCTTGGCTCATTCACCCAGGCTGTGTCGCGTGTCGCATCGACAGCCTTCACGCGGCGCGGCCCGCCGGTCACAGCGAGCACTCGAAAGCGACGCCCGCGACCCGTCCCGCGCCGCACGACACACCGGCTCGTACGGCCATGTGGCACGACGCACACCCGCGCGCGTACGGCCATATCGCCGGGCGGCACACAGGGATACGGTGAGCGCCAGGAGGAGGAGAGGTGGGACTCTCGCGCAGAGCCGGGCCCGGCTCCCGGAGCACGGCAGGGCGGATGGCAGACTGGGGTCACACCTCACCGGGCCATCGGCCCCGGCGGCGAAGGGTACGACAAGCAGCCCTTCGGCCCGGCGGGCAACGCGTCAGCCATACACCCAGACACATGATCAAGTCAGGCTATCCACGCTTTTTCACTCGAACGTGTGTTTGGCGCAACCTTTCGAAAGCAACTACCGTTGTCCAGCAGGGAGACAACCGAGAGGGGCCGACGTGACCACCACCGCAGACAGTGCCACCATCACTGCCCAGGACCGCTCCCAGGGCCGACTCGAGCCGGTGCATGCGATGAACGAAACCACGAACCCGGAGGGGCACAAGCGCTCCCTGCCGGGCCGACCTCCAGGCATCCGGGCGGACAGCTCGGGCCTCACCGACCGTCAGCGTCGGGTGATCGAGGTCATCCGGGACTCCGTGCAGCGGCGCGGATACCCGCCATCGATGCGCGAGATCGGCCAGGCCGTCGGCCTGTCCAGCACCTCATCGGTCGCACACCAGCTGATGGCACTGGAGCGCAAGGGCTTCCTGCGCCGCGACCCGCACCGCCCCCGCGCCTACGAGGTGCGCGGATCCGACCAGTCCGCGGCGGTCCAGCCCACGGACACCGCCGGCAAGCCCGCCGCGTCGTACGTCCCGCTGGTCGGCCGCATCGCCGCCGGTGGCCCGATCCTCGCCGAGGAGTCGGTCGAGGACGTCTTCCCGCTCCCCCGGCAGCTCGTCGGCGACGGTGAGCTGTTCGTCCTGAAGGTCGTCGGCGACTCGATGATCGAGGCCGCGATCTGTGACGGCGACTGGGTCACCGTCCGCCGCCAGCCGGTCGCGGAGAACGGCGACATCGTGGCTGCCATGCTGGAGGGCGAGGCCACCGTCAAGCGTTTCAAGCGCGAGGACGGCCATGTCTGGCTTCTCCCGCACAACGCGGCGTACGAGCCGATCCCCGGCGACGACGCGACCATCCTCGGCAAGGTGGTGGCCGTACTGCGCCGCGTCTGAGCGCGGCGGCGGACGGGCCTCCTCGACCGCCCCCTGTCTGGGCCCCGGGATCCCTGCGCCGGTTCCGGGGCCCTGTGCTGTCCCGCAACGGCCCGCCGCACACCGGCCCTGCCGCACACACATAGCGAAGTGGGTGCCCCCCGCGGGGGGGCACCCACTTCGCTATTCCTCCGTCTGCTTCGCCGACGCGTCGATCGCCGACGCGTCGATCGCCGCCAGCGACCGGCGGACCTGGTTCGGGTCCGTCGTGAACCAGAAGTCGGGCATCGACGCCTTCAGATAGCTGCCGTAGCGGGCCGTCGCCAGCCGCTGGTCCAGCACCGCGACGACCCCGCGGTCGCCCGAGGCACGGACGAGCCGGCCCGAGCCCTGGGCCATCAGCAGGGCGGCATGCGTGGCGGCGACCGCCATGAAGCCGTTGCCCCCGGCCTCCTCGACCGCCTTCTGGCGTGCGCTCATCAGCGGGTCGTCCGGTCGAGGGAACGGGATCTTGTCCATGACCACCAGCTGACAGCTGGGCCCTGGCACGTCGACGCCCTGCCAGAGCGACAGCGTGCCGAAGAGGCAGGTCTTCGGGTCCGCCGCGAAGTTCTTGATCAGCTCGCCGAGCGTCTCCTCGCCCTGCAACAGGATCGGGAACTCGGGGATACGGCCGCGCAGCTCCTCCGCGGCCAGCTGTGCGGCACGCATGGAGGAGAAGAGGCCGAGGGTCCGTCCGCCGGCCGCCTGGATCAGCTCGGTCAGTTCGTCCAGCATGTCCGCACGGTCGCCGTCGCGCGCGGGGCGGGCCAGGTGCTTCGCGACGTACAGGATGCCCTGCCTCGGATAGTCGAAGGGGGAGCCGACGTCGATGCCCTTCCACTGCGGGACGTCCTCGCCCTGGGTGCCCTCCGGCGCGAGACCCATGGAGGCACCCACGCCGTTGAAGTCCCCGCCCAGTTTCAGGGTGGCGGAGGCGAGCACGACGGAACGGTCCGTGAACAGCTTCTCCCTCAGCAGGCCCGAGACGGACATGGGGGCGACGCGCAGGGAGGCGCCGAAGCGGTCGTGCCGCTCGTACCAGACGACGTCGTAATCGGAGCCGTTCACGAGGCGCTCCGCCACGTCGTGGACGCTCTCCACCGAGGCCAGCGCCTGCTTGCGGACCGAGTCCTCGTCCTGGACGGACTTGTCGCGGGTGGCGCCGATTGCCGAGATGACCGTGCGGGCGGCGTCGCGCAGTGCCATGAGGGCGTAGCCGAGGTCTTCCGGGATCTCCTCGATGCGGCCCGGCAGGGCCAGCTCCATCAGCCGCTCGAAGCCCTCGGCGGCGGTCTGGAGCTGGTCGGCGGCCTTCTCGTTGACCAGCTTCGCCGCGCGGCGTACGGCCCTGTTGACCTGGCCCGCGGTCAGCTCGCCGGTGGCGACGCCGGTGACCCGCGAGACCAGCTCGTGGGCCTCGTCGACGATCAGCACCTCGTGCGGGGGAAGGACGGGAGCGCCCTCGATGGCGTCGATGGCCAGCAGGGCGTGGTTGGTGACGACGACCTCGGCAAGCTTGGCCCGCTCCCGGGCCATCTCCGCGAAGCATTCGGCGCCGTACGCGCATTTCGTGGCGCCGAGGCACTCGCGCGAGGAGACCGAGATCTGTCCCCAGGCACGGTCGGAGACGCCGGGGGTCAGGTCGTCCCGGTCGCCGTTCTCCGTCTCGTCGGCCCAGTCGCGCAGCCGCAGCAGGTCCTGGCCCAGCTTGCTGGTCGGCGCGGCCGCCTCGAACTGGTCGAAGAGGCCCTCCTCCTCGTCCTGGGGCATCCCCTCGTGCAGCCGGTGCAGGCACAGGTAGTTCGACCGGCCCTTGAGCATCGCGAATTCGGGGCGGCGACGCAGGAGCGGATGCAGCGCGTCGACCGTGCGCGGCAGGTCGCGCTCCACGAGCTGGCGTTGCAGCGCCAGGGTGGCGGTCGCCACGACGACACGCTCCCCGTGCGCGAGCGCGGGCACGAGATAGCCCAGCGACTTACCTGTGCCGGTGCCGGCCTGGACCAGCAGATGGGAGCCGTCGTCGATCGCCTCCGCGACGGCTTCGGCCATGGTCACCTGGCCGGGGCGCTCCGTGCCGCCGACGGCGGTGACGGCAGCATGCAGGAGTTCGGGGAGTGAGGGCTTCGTCATAGCGCGACCACCCTACGGGGCGCCACTGACAATCGTGTGGTCACGGGGGACCGGAGGGACGTGATCAGGACGGCGGGCATTTCGGTGAGTGCCAAGGCCATGCCGGTATCGGCTCGGGAGTGACCGACCGGGACCGGTTGGGACCGGCTGGTGGTCGGGATCACCGGCGGGGCGGGCAGGGGGTCAGAGCAGATCACGCCGAGCCCGGTCCCGAATCATGAGGGCGGCGCGCTTCGCCGGCAGGCCGATCTCCGCGGAGAACCGGAAGCCGGCGGTCAGGAAAGCCGCGACGGAGGGGGTGTTGCGCAGGTCGGGCTCGGCGACGACACGCGCGCAGGCGGGCCGCCGGTCGAGGACGAGATCGGCGACGGCCCTGAGCAGTACGGCGCCGAGCCCCCGGCCCCGGTCGGCCACGGACCCGAGCAGCAGGTGGACGCCCGTGTCGTGCGGCCGGGCCGGGTAGGAGCGGGCCAGTGGATCGAGGTCCGCCCGGTAGATCTCCCAGTAGCTCATCGGGGCGCCCTCCAGGACGCCGAGGCACGGGACGCTGCGGCCGGCTCCGGCGAATTGGCGACGCAGGTGCGCCGCGGTCACGGCCTCGGGACCGGCCAGGCCCCAGAAGGTCGCGACCGTGGGGTCGTTCATCCACCGGGCGATGCGAGGCAGGTCCCGCTCGATCCGGACCGGGCACAGACGGAAGTCACCGGCGGGGGTGGCTGTCGGCCCCCATCCGCCGATGCCGTCGAGCAGGTCTGCGGGGACCACGGACCCCCTCCTGCCCGTGGCTGCCACGGTCCCTGGCTCCGCTTCCCCGGGCGAGGCGAGGAAGCCGGCGGGCAGGCGCAGCTCCAGCGTCTCCTCGGTGTCGGTGGACGGCACGGCTCGGCTCCTCTACAGGGATGCGGCGGGTTCAGCGGTGAAGGGGGTTGGCGATGGTGACGTAGACGGACTGGGTGTCGACCGGGCCGACGAGTTCGTCGAGACCGTGGAGGCGGGTGAGCAGATTCGCCTTGCAGCGCAGGACGGGCGAGTCGAGCAGCCGGGCCGGGAGGGAACTCCGGGTGCGGCCGGGGCCGGTGTGCGAGGCCGCGTCGGTGAGGAAGCGCCGGCAGGCGGCGAGAAGCATGTGCTCGTCGGCGAGGCCCTGGGAGCCGAGGGCACCGACGAGTCCCAGCACGTTGTTGATGCCGAGGTAGTAGGCGAAGCGCTCGTCGGCGACACCGTCCCGGACGAAGGTGTCGCTCGCCCCGCCGACGCCGGGCAGCCGGGAGTCCAGCTCGGCCCGGCGGGACTCGCGGAAGTAGTAGCCCTGATTGTCCCGGTAGCGGCCGCCGCCGGGCCAGCCGTCGGCGTCCAGCAGGACCAGGGTGTTCTGCTGGTGCGCCTCCAGGGCGATGCCCGCCTCGCCGTCGAGCCACAGCACGGGGCGTACGACCTTCTCCAGGTAGCGCAGGAACCACTCGGCGGCCACGGTCTCGCGCGGCCGGCCCGTCGCCGCCGCGAGGCGCGTGACGAGCGCGGCGAGCCGGGAGGTCGCGCTGCCGCCTCCCTCCCTCGGGCTGGGGTCGGGGCGAGGCGTGACGAGTGCGGCGACGCAGGAGACGTCGTCGGCGGGGGCGAACGGGTTGTGCCGGATCATCACGTCCAGGCCGGTCACCGGGTGCCCGTCCGGCCCGTCCACGGCGAGCCAGGCCGGGTCCCGGACGATGTCGAAGCCCGGGTGGGCCGCCCGCCACCGCTCGCCGAGGCCG
Organism: Streptomyces sp. ID05-39B; assembly: GCF_033794725.1. Taxonomy (NCBI): domain Bacteria; kingdom Bacillati; phylum Actinomycetota; class Actinomycetes; order Kitasatosporales; family Streptomycetaceae; genus Streptomyces; species Streptomyces sp. ID05-39B. Next base: position 11,102 of record NZ_JARGEF010000080.1, read on the forward strand.
GTGCGGAGCAGGCGGTGGACGTCGACCCCGCGGTGCAGTTCCTTGCGGAGGTTCTCCCGGCGGGAGTTGGTGATGCGCAGTCCCAGCGAGAGTTTGAGCATCGCCGGTGACCCCGAGCGGTGAACGGTACGCACGGAAGAGGTCGGATGCCACGGAAGGCCGTGGGCGCCGAGGTCCCGGAGCAGGCCGGCGTCGAGCAGGGCCGCGACCTCGGGACGGCGACGGGCCTCGCGCAGCTGCCAGGGGTGCACGGGCAGGGCCGCGTATCCGTCGGGCAACGGCAGCGGGGTGCCGGCGAGCCGGGCCGTGAGCACCTGGGCTGGGACGGGCCGGCCGCGCTCGGTCCAGGCGGAGTCGGTGGCGAGTGCTGCGGGAGCGACAGCCAGCCAGTGCAGGGGGAAGGAGCCGTGCGACTCGGGTGAGTACACGCGGGCTTCGGAGTCGGTGAGACCTTCGCGGCTCTTGGGGGTCGGGTGGAGGGGATGCCCGAGCGTCAGCGCCTGTTCGGCGGAGCGGAAGAGGTCGGTCCGGTCTGCCAAGCGTTCCCGGTGTGCGCTGATGAAGGCGGCTGTGCGGCGGACGGAGTCGGCGACACGGGCGACCAGGTCGACGCCTTCCGCCGCGCCGGCGAGGTCGGTGCTCCCGGCGCGGAGGGCGCCGTCGGGCGGGGCGACGGGCCGGGGCGTCTCGCGGCTCAGCAGGGCCGCGACCATGACCGCGTCCGCGGGCGCTCGGTGCGCGGGGGCGCCGGCCGGGCGAGGCGGGTCGAAGCGGTGCCATCCGGTGGGCGACCAGTAGCGCACGGGGGCGAGGAGCGCGATGCCGGTGGCGGGCAACGGGATGCGCAGGACGCCGTCGTCGGGGGCCGGCAGACCGGTCTCGCGGACCCAGCAGCGCAGCAGGTTCTCCACGGCCGCCGCCTGGGCCGCCTGGTGCGGGTCGGGGTGATGCAGCGGGTCCACGGCGCTGCCCGTCCGCCGGCGGGGGACCCGGGGAACGGACGTAGCGGCCGAGGACAGGGGTGGCGTCTTCAAGGTCGTTCCTTCGCTCGCGCGCGGGCCACGGCCCGCACCGCGTCCGACAGCCGGTCGAGTACCGCCACCGTCTGTTCGTCGGTGATCGTGAGGGGCGGCAGCAGCCGTACCACGCTCGCGTGGCGTCCGCCGAGTCCGACGATCAGGCCGCGGCTCAGGCACTCCCGCTGGACGGCGGCGGCCAGCTCGGGAGAGGCGGGGCGGGTCGCACCGGCGCCGTGCCCGGCCCATTTCTCCTCCGCCTCCCCCTCCGGGGCGACCATCTCCATCCCGATCATCAGGCCACGCCCCCGCACATCGCCGACGCACCGGAACTCCTCGGCCAGGCGGCGCAGTTCGCGCAGGATGCGGTCGCCGAGGGTCGCCGCGCGTGCGGCGAGGCCGTTGGCGCGAACGTGGGCGAGGGTGGCCGTACCGGCGGCCATGGCGAGCTGGTTGCCGTGGAACGTGCCCGCGTGGGCAGCCGGGTCCCCTAGGTCGAGGTCGTCCCGGTAGACGATCAGGGCGAGCGGCAGGCTGCCGCCGATGGCCTTCGACAGGACCATCACATCGGGGGTGACACCGCTGTGCCCGACCGCCCAGAAGGCGCCGGTCCGTCCGACGCCCGTCTGGACCTCGTCGGCGATCAGCGGGATCGACCGCTCGGCCGTGAGCCGGCGCATACGGCGCATCCAGGCGTCCGGCGCGGGGATCACACCGCCCTCGCACTGGACGGGTTCGACGATCATCCCGGCCGCAGGGCACACGCCAGAACTCGGGTCGTCGAGGAGCGACTCGGTCCAGCGGGCGGCGAGTTCCGCGCCGCCCTCGCCGCCGACGCCGAAGGGACAGCGGTAGTCCTGCGGGTACGGCAGGCGGGTCACCCCTGCGTCGGTGGCGCCGTCGGAGACGGCGAGGGAACCCGCGGTCATGCCGTGGCCGGCGCCGGTGAAGGCCAGGACGCCGGGGCGGCCGGTGGCGGACCTGACCAGGGTGAGCGCGGCCTCCACCGCGTCCGTGCCGGCCGGTCCGCAGAACCGCACGCGCGCGTGGTCGGCCAGCCGGGGCGGCAGGGTGTGGAACAGCTCCGTGACGAAGGCGTCCCTGACGGGTGTGGCGAGATCGAGGACCTGCAGCGGGGCACCCGAGTCGAGGACCTTGCGGACGGCCTCCAGGACGACGGGGTGGTTGTGGCCGAGTGCGAGGGCCCCGGCGCCCGAGAGACAGTCGAGGTAGCGGCGGCCGTCGGCCCCCTCGATGGTCAGCCCGCGGGCCCGTACCGGCACGATCGGCAGGGCTCGGGCGTACGTACGAGCCGCCGGCTCGCGTGCCGCCTGCCTGCGCAGGACGTTCTCGTGGTCGAGGCGACCCGGCGGGGGAACCTGGAGAGCGAGGGCTTCCTCGTCGGCAGCCCTCTGATCGACAGCCCTGTGATCTGCGGCTCCCTGATCTGCGGCGCCCTCGTCGGCAGCGCGCCCCGCGGACGTCTCCCCCCGCACTGGTTCCGTCACAGCCACGGTTCCTGTCCTCCCGCTGTCCAGAGGCGAGTCGGTCCGCCGCGGAACCCCCGCCGCCGAATCCGCACCGGTGCGCCGGGCGTTGGGCAGCGGCTCCGCGCCCTCGGGAGATTCGCGCCCTCGGGAGATTCCGCCGGAAGGGCCACGCGCAGGCGGCCGGCCCCACGGCTACCAACCGTTGACGGTCCACGGGGTTACGGGTTGCCTCAAGATCCTTGCCGTGACGGAACCGTTGCTGTTCCGTCGGCAGTCCCCCACAGCGAACGCATATCGTGTGATGCCGTCCCACCCGGCCGTGAGCCCCACCTGAACCAGGCAAGAGAAGGCGCCGAGTTCTCGCGGTGGCGCGGTCACCGCTCCAAGTTCCTTGACACCACGGGGAGTCACACCATGCGATCCATACGGCCGTCGTTCTTCGCTCGACGGGAGAGGAACGCCTCACGCGGAATCTCCCCCGCGCTGGGGGCCGTCGCCCTCGCCTCGGCGCTCGCGCTCACGGCGACCGCCTGCGACTCGGGCGGCGCCGACGCGGACAGCCGGGCCAGCGCCGCCGCGTCGGCCGCGGCCGCGGCCGACGGAAAGATCACTATCCCGGACGACATCAAGGACCGGCTCAAAGAGCACGGGATCGATCTGGACAAGTGGAAGAACGGCGCCTGGAAGAACTGGAACCAGGAGGACTGGCTGCGCGAGGCGCAGGACTACATCAACCCGATCATCGAAGGCCTGTGGGACCCGGACCGGATGCGGGACGCCGAGGACCCGGACCGCGGCGTCGACGAGAGCGACCTCGGCGACGACCAGGGGGTGACCGACCCGGAGCCGGCGGCGGTGGACGCGGCGGCCGTGCCCAGCACATACCACGCCAACGCTCCCGCGGCGGGCAAGGTGCTCTTCGACTCCCCCGAGGGCACCATGGTCTGCTCGGCGACGGTCGTGCAGGACCCGGCCAACCCCGGCAAGTCCAACATGGTGTGGACGGCGGGGCATTGCGTGCACGCGGGCAAGAAGGGCGGCTGGTACCGGAACATCGCCTTCGTGCCGTCGTACAACGACTCGCGCATGTCGGCCGCGAAGCTGGAGACGGCCACCAAGGAAGAGGTGGCGCCGTACGGGGTCTGGTGGGGCGACTGGGCACAGACCTCCGACCAGTGGATCGAGCAGGGCGGCCAGACCGGCGGCGACGGTGCCCCGTACGACTTCGCCGTCATCCATGTGACGCCCGAGAAGGGTGGCTCCGGCAAGTCGCTGGAGGAGGTGGTCGGTTCCGCACTGCCGGTGGACTTCGCGGCCCCCGCCGTGGCCGACGTGAAGAGCATCACGGCCACCGGCTACCCGGCGGCGGCGCCGTACGACGGGCAGACGCTGTACGAGTGCCAGGACAAGCCCGGACGGCTGTCGCTCAACGGCACCGACCCGACGATGTACCGCATCGGCTGCACGATGACCGGCGGTTCGTCGGGCGGCGGCTGGGTGGCCGCGGGTTCGGACGGCAAGCCGGCACTGGTCTCCAACACCTCCATCGGTCCGGTGGACGCCGGCTGGCTCGCGGGACCGCGACTGGGTGAGGTGGCCAAGGGCGTGTACGACTCGGTGAGCAAGAAGTTCGCCGGTCAGTAGACGCTGTTCGCGCAGGAAGGCCCGCCCGCCGCTCGTCGAGCGGCGGGCGGGCCTTCCTGCGTGCGCGTGCGTCAGACGAGCGGCGCGGGAACATACGGCGCGAGATCCGCCGCCAGTTCCTCGTGCACCCTGGCCTTCAGCAGGGTGCCCTCCGCCGTGTGCTCCTCGGAGATCACGTCACCGTCGGCATGGGCGCGCGCCACCAGCTGGCCGTGCGTGTACGGCACGAGCACCTCGACCTCGACGGACGGCCGCGGCAGCTCCGTGTCGATGAGCGCCAGCAGTTCCTCGATGCCCTGGCCGGTGCGGGCCGAGACGGCGATGGAGTGCTTCTCGATCCGCATGAGCCTCTGGAGTGTCAGCGGGTCGGCCGCGTCAGCCTTGTTGATCACGACGATCTCGGGCACGCCGGTGGCGCCGACGTCCCTGATCACCTCGCGGACGGCGGCGAGCTGCTCCTCCGGGGCCGGGTGCGAGCCGTCCACCACGTGCAGGATCAGGTCGGACTCACCGACCTCCTCCATGGTGGAGCGGAACGCCTCGACCAGGTGGTGCGGCAGGTGCCGGACGAAGCCGACGGTGTCCGCCAGCGTGTACAGCCGGCCGCTCGGGGTCTCGGCCCGGCGCACGGTCGGGTCGAGGGTCGCGAACAGGGAGTTCTCGACCAGCACGCCCGCGCCCGTGAGGCGGTTGAGCAGCGAGGACTTTCCGGCGTTGGTGTAGCCCGCGATGGCGACGGAGGGCACCTTGTGGCGCTTGCGCTCCTGGCGCTTGATCTCGCGGCCGGTCTTCATCTCCGCGATCTCCCGGCGCATCTTCGCCATCTTCTCGCGGATCCGGCGCCGGTCCGTCTCGATCTTGGTCTCACCGGGACCACGGGTGGCGAGGCCACCGCCCTTGCCACCGCCCATCTGACGGGACAGTGACTGACCCCAGCCTCGCAGCCTCGGCAGCATGTACTGCATCTGCGCGAGCGCGACCTGCGCCTTGCCCTCTCGGGACTTGGCGTGCTGGGCGAAGATGTCCAGGATCAGGGCCGTACGGTCGATGACCTTGACCTTGACGACGTCTTCGAGGGCGATGAGCTGGCCCGGGCCGAGCTCACCGTCGCAGATGACGGTGTCCGCGCCCGTCTCGAGGACGATGTCGCGCAGTTCCATGGCCTTGCCGGAACCGATGAAGGTGGCCGCGTCGGGCTTGTCGCGGCGCTGGATGACGCCGTCGAGCACGAGAGCGCCCGCGGTCTCCGCGAGGGCGGCCAGCTCCGCGAGGGAGTTCTCCGAGTCCTTCGCGGTCCCCGAGGTCCAGACACCGACGAGCACGACGCGCTCCAGGCGGAGCTGGCGGTACTCGACCTCGGTGACGTCCTCGAGTTCGGTGGAGAGGCCCGCGACGCGACGCAGGGCCGCTCGCTCGGATCGGTCGAACTGGTCGCCGTCCCGCTCTCCGTCGGTGTCGAGGCTCCAGGCGACGTCCTCTTCCATCAGGGCATCGGCCCGAAGACCTTCGGGGTAAGAGCGCTTGTTGTCCTGGGAAGGGGAAGAAGAGGAGGTCATTGGGTCCTTACGTCGTTACGGATGCCGTTTCGGCGGTCATGGTGCACAACGCACGAGTACCGCGGGAGATTCCCGCGTCCCGTGCCCCGCCGACCCTTCGATGGTCGCACGGTACGACCCGTCTCGTCATCGTCTTATTCGGGGGCCTTGACGGCCGGAGCGACCGGCTTCCACTCCGGGTGACCGGGCATCGGCGGGGTCTTCTCGTCGTACAGCCAGTGCTGGAAGAAGCTCCCGAGGTCGCGGCCGGAGACCTGGCCGGCGAGGCGGACGAAGTCGGCGGTGCCGGCGGTGCCGTCGCGGTGGTCGGTCAGCCAGCTGCGTTCCAGCCGGTCGAAGGCCTCCACGCCGATCTCCTCGCGCAGGGCGAAGAGTACGAGGGCGGCGCCGTCGTAGACGTTGGCGCGGAAGATGCCGATCTTCTGGCCGGGCGCGGGCGGCTTCGGGGCGCCGGGCGGACCGCCGGCCGTGCGCCAGCGGTCGGAGGCGCCGTACGCCGCCTTCATGCGTGCCTCCAGTGTGCGGTCGTCCTTCTTCTCCTGCGCGTACAGGGCCTCGTACCAGGTGGCGTGTCCTTCGTTGAGCCACAGGTCGGACCAGGTGCGCGGGCTGACGCTGTTGCCGAACCACTGGTGGGCCAGCTCGTGCACCATGATCGACTCGACGTACCACTTGGGGTAGGCGGGCTCGGTGAACAGGCCTTTCTCGAAGAGCGAGAGGGTCTGTGTCTCGAGTTCGAAGCCGGTGACGGTGTCGGCGACCAGGACGCCGTAGGTCTCGAAGGGGTAGGGGCCGACCTTGCTCTCCATCCAGGCGATCTGGTCGGGGGTCTTGTCCAGCCAGGGTTCGAGGGCCGCGCGGTCCTTGGCGGGGACGACGTCCCGCAGGGGCAGTCCGTGCGGTCCCTCACGGTGCAGGACGGCGGAGCGGCCGATGGAGACCTGGGCGAGTTCGGTGGCCATCGGGTGCAGGGTGCGGTACGTCCACGTCGTCGCGCGGCCCGCCCGGTCGACGTCGGTCGGCAGGCCGTTGGCCACGGCCGTGTATCCGTTGGGCGCGGTGACCCGGACGGTGAACATGGCCTTGTCGGAGGGGTGGTCGTTGCACGGGAACACCAGGTGGGCGGCGTCGGCCTGGTTGGCCATGGCAAGGCCGTCCGCGGTCCGCACCCAGCCGCCGTCCCGGCCCTCGGCGCTCACCGGATCGCTGGTGTGCCGCACGGTGACGCGCATCCAGTCGCCGCGGGGCAGCGGGTCGGCCGGCGTGATCACCAGGTCCTCACCGGCGGCGGCGAAGCCGGCGTCCTCCCCGTCGACCTGGACCGACTGGACGTCGCCGTGGGCGAAGTCGAGGTTGATCCGCTCCAGCGTGTCGGTGGTCCAGCCGTCGATCGTGGTGACCGCCTGGAGCGGCTCGGTGTTGCTTCCGGAGTAGGTGAGGGCGAGGTCGTAGGACGCCACGTCGTAACCGGGGTTGCCGAGGTTCGGGAAGAGGCGGTCGCCGATGCCGAGCGGGATGGGCGGGGCGCCCGCGGCGACGAGGCAGACGGAGACGGCCGAGGCGAACAGGGCGCAGGCGAGGCCGCGGGAGCGGGCCGTACGGGTCCGACTGGTGCCGGATGCGTCCGCGTGGGCCTGGGCGCGGGGGGAGAGCAGCATGCACCACGGCTACCAGCGCGTCCCGCCCGTTCGGCGCCGACGCGCGACCGGCCCACCCGAACGGGTTGCCCACGCGCGCGCGTGCGAGGACGGACGGGGCCGCGATGGGCCTCGAAGCCGTGTCTCACAAGGGCTGTGCCTGATGGTGCGCGCGGCCCACGTCGTACACGCCGGGCACATTGCGCATGGCGCGGATCAAGGTGGGCAGGTGGGCCGCGTCGGGGAGCTGGACGGTGTAGGTGTGGCGTACCCGCTGCTGGCTGGGCGGCTCGACGGTGGCGGAGACGATCTCGGCGCCTTCCAGGGCCATCGCCTCGGTGAGGTCGGCCAGCAGATGGGGGCGGCCGAACGATTCGGCGAACAGGGTCACCCGGCACTCGGTGGTGTCTCCCCAGCGCACGTCGACCGCCGCGCGCCCCGCTTCGGTCATGCGCTCCACGGCGGCGCACTCCAGGCGGTGCACGGTCACCACTCCCCCGCGTACGGCGAAGCCGGTGACCTCGTCGGCCGGTACGGGGGTGCAGCATCCGGCGAGCCGGACTCCGGCGTCGGGCCGGTCCACGACGGTGATCGCGGCGCCCGGCCGGGGTGCGGGGGCGTCGGGCGCGGGTCGGGGCACCGTGGCGTCGGAGGGGGGCTGGGCGGGGCCGGTGTCCATGTCGTGGGTCCCGGCCGGCCGGCCCTCCGTGCCCGGGTGCGCCGCCAGCCACCGTTGGATGGCGATGCGGGCGGCGGGGGTGTGTGCGTGCTCCAGCCACTCCCTGGAGGGCTCGGAGGCGGGGTCCTGGCCCATGAGGAGCTGGACGGTGTCGCCGTCGCGCAGCACGGTGCTCAGCGTCGCCAGGCGGCCGTTGACGCGGGCTCCGAGGCAGGCGTGGGCGTCCTCGCCGTACTGCGCGTAGGCGGCGTCCACGCAGGTGGCGCCGTCCGGCAGGCCGAGGGCGCCGCCGTCGGGACGGAAGACGGTGATCTCGCGGTCCTGCGCGAGGTCCTCACGCAGGGTCGACCAGAACGTGTCCGGGTCGGGGGCGGCCTCCTGCCAGTCGAGGAGGCGGGAGAGCCAGCCGGGACGGGTGGGGTCGACGCGCTCGCCGTCGGGCGTGGTCTGCTCCTCCGGAGGAACGGCGTAGGGATTGCCCAGCGCGACGACTCCGGCCTCGGCCACCTTGTGCATCTGGTGGGTGCGGATGAGGACCTCCGCGACCTGGCCGTCGGCTCGGGCGACGGCCGTGTGCAGGGACTGGTAGAGGTTGAACTTGGGGACGGCGATGAAGTCCTTGAACTCCGAGACCACCGGCGTCATACAGGTGTGCAGTTCGCCGAGGACCGCGTAACAGTCGGCGTCCTCGTTGACCAGGACGAGCAGACGGCCGAAGTCGGAGCCGCGCAGCCGCCCTCGCTTGCGGGCCGTGCGGTGCAGGGAGACGAAGTGGCGCGGCCGGATGAGGACTTCGGCCTGGATGTCGGCGTCGCGCAGCACCGCGCGCATCACGTCGGCGAACTCGGCGAGGGGGTCGTCCGCGCGCGAGGCGTTGTCGACGATCAACTCGCGCGTGTGCGCGTACTCCTCCGGGTGCAGGATGGCGAAGACCATGTCCTCCAGCTCCGTCTTCAGGGCCTGCACTCCGAGGCGTTCGGCGAGCGGGATGAGGACGTCGCGGGTCACCTTGGCGATGCGTTCCTGCTTCTCCGGGCGCATCACGCCGAGGGTGCGCATGTTGTGCAGCCGGTCGGCGAGTTTGATCGACATCACCCGGACGTCGTTGCCGGTGGCGACGAGCATCTTGCGGAAGGTCTCCGGTTCGGCGGCGGCGCCGTAGTCGACCTTCTCCAGCTTCGTGACGCCGTCCACGAGATAGCGCACCTCGGCACCGAACTCGTCACCCACCTGATCGAGCGTCACGTCGGTGTCCTCCACGGTGTCGTGGAGCAGCGAGGCCGTCAACGTGGTGGTCTCGGCGCCGAGTTCGGCCAGGATGAGGGTCACCGCGAGCGGGTGCGTGATGTACGGCTCGCCGCTCTTGCGCATCTGGCCGCGGTGGGAGGACTCCGCGAGCACATAGGCGCGGCGCAGGGGTTCGAGGTCGGCGTCGGGGTGGTGGACGCGGTGGGACTCGACCACGTGGCCGATCGCGTCGGGCAGCCTGCCGCGGGAGGCGGGGCCGAGCAGGGCCGCGCGGCCGAGGCGGCGCAGGTCGATCCGGGGGCGGCTGCGCCTGCGGGGCGCGGCAGGCACTACCGGGCCTGGGGTCGCGGGGTTCGTGGCCTCCGCACTCATGGGCACCTCCGGCTGCGTGGACCGGCGGACGGGGTGCCCCAGGGCGGACACGGCTCAGGGGGCTGGCAACAGTCCCCCGTCCGGGCCGGTGCTTGATGCTACCGAGCCCATCACGCCCGACCGACCGCCTCTCGCCGAGCGTGAAACGGATCACCCATTCGAGCGACGCTCTTGAGGTTTACGGTTTTGCGCCGCCTGAACCGGGGTCGGTCTTGATTTGGAACTCACAGCCCTGGGCCCCGGCGGCACACTGTGCCTGCCGGGACACCGTGGCCTCCGATATCCAGCCGCCCCGCTCGTCAGCGTGCGGCGTTTTCCAGCCACTCGGGATCGATCTCGCCTTCGGCGACGATCACCGCCGGGCCGGTCATCTCGATCTCGCCGCCGGGACGCTCGGTGATCACCAGTCGGCCGCCGGGGACATCCACGGTGTACGTCGCCGGAATTCCGGTGACGGACGGGTCGGCGCCGTCCCGGCGGGCGGCGGCCACGGCGACGGCGCACGCGCCCGTGCCGCAGGAGCGGGTCTCGCCGGATCCGCGCTCGTGCACGCGCATCGCGACGTGCCGCGGGCCCCTGTCGACGACGAACTCGACGTTGACGCCGTCCGGGTAGGCGGAGGCCGGGCTGAAGGGCGGCGGGGAGTACAGGTCGCCCGCGTGCGCCAGGTCGTCGACGAAGGCGACGGCGTGCGGGTTGCCCATGCTCACGTTCCGCGCGGGCCAGCTGCGCTCGCCGACGCTCACCGTGACATCCCCTTCGGGGAGGCGGGCGCTGCCCATGCCGACGGTGATGTCACCGTCCTTGGCGAGGTGGACGCTCTTCACGCCCGCGCGCGTGGCGATCGCCAGGTCGCCCTCGGGGACGAGGCCGGCCTGCCGGAGGTAGCGGGCGAAGACCCGGGAGCCGTTGCCGCACATCTCGGCGATCGAGCCGTCGCCGTTGCGGTAGTCCATGAACCACTCGGCCTCGGCCGCCATGGCCTTCGCCTCGGGGTGCTCGGCGGAGCGCACGATGTGCAACAGGCCGTCACCGCCGATGCCCGCGCGGCGGTCGCACAGGGAGGCGACGGCTGCCGGGGAGAGGTCGATGGCGTTCTCGGGGTCCGGGACGATCACGAAGTCGTTCTCGGTGCCGTGCCCCTTGAGGAAGGCGATCCGCGTGCTCATTCCTCGATCGTACGGGGTGGGTACGACAGTCCCGCCCGGGAGGCGGCGTGGGAGGAGCGGGCAGCGGGCGGGACCTAGCGGAGCCGCGCGACCCGCCCGACAGCCAGGACCACGACCGCGGCGACCAGGACGACGTAGGCGAGGACGACCCGCCAGTCCGGGCGGCGGCCGGAGCCGCGCTGGGGCAGACCGGGCCAGGTGTAGCCGACGCGGCGGGCGGCCATCATCCCCCAGCCTGCCGCGCAGGAGCAGATCAGCAGGCCCAGCATGGCGATCACGGCCCCGCTGTCGCCGAAGTCGAAGGCGAGCGGGAAGGCGAACATCAGGGAGCCCGTGGCGGCCAGGGCGACGATCGGGGCGAGCTGCCAGATCCGCAGCCGGCGCTGGGGGCGCAGTTCGACCTCGACCTCCGGGCCGCCGGCGAACATCTCCTCCGGCTCGGGGCCGTCGGCGGTCACGCCGTCCTCGGCGTCGTCCGTGTCGTCGGCGTCGTCCACGTCGTCGATGCCGCTCGGGCCGTCGGTGTCGTCCGGTCCGCCGATGCCTTGCGGGCCGTCGATCTCGTCCGGACCGTCCGAACTCAGACGGCCTTCCTCAGGCTCCGGTTCACCCCGCTCGGGGGTGACGTGCTCGGTGCCTTGTGCGGTGTCGCGAGGGCTGGCCTCCATCGCCACGCGCCCTCCCAACTCGGACTCCACTTGGTCGATCGAAGCTCGATGATGGCATGGCACCGGAGGCCCGGATGACGGCCTGAGCGTCCCGATGCCATGACGTGATCAGGCTGTGACCGGTCGTTCGACCAACGCCAGCGCGAGCCGCGGAAGTTCCCTGAGGTCCGTCGCGGCCCCACTCAGCCAGTGCACCCGCGGATCGCGTCTGAACCACGAATCCTGACGGCGCGCGAAGCGCTTGGTGGCACGGACGGTCTCCGTGCGCGCCTCCTCGTCGGTGCATTCACCGGCCAGCGACGCGAGGACCTGCTGGTAGCCGAGCGCGCGGGAGGCCGTACGCCCCTCGCGCAGGCCTTGCGCCTCCAGCGCGCGTACCTCGTTGACGAGCCCCGCGTCCCACATCCGGTCGACCCGGCGGGCGATGCGCTCGTCGAGTTCGGGGCGGGTCACGTCGACGCCGATCTGGATCGTGTCGTAGACGGAGTCGTGCCCCGGCAGATTGGCCGTGAAGGGCTTCCCGGTGATCTCGATCACTTCGAGGGCGCGGACGATGCGGCGGCCGTTGCTCGGCAGGATCGCGTGCGCCGCTTCGGGGTCGGCAGCGGCCAGGCGGGCATGCAGCGCACCCGAACCGCGCAGCGTCAGTTCCTCCTCCAGCCGGGCCCTGACCTCGGGGTCGGTGCCGGGGAACTCCAGGTTGTCCACGGCGCCGCGGACGTACAGTCCGGAGCCGCCGACGAGGATCGGCCAGCGGCCCTCTGCGAGGAGGGCGTCGATGCGGGCGCGGGCCAGCCTCTGGTACTCGGCGACCGAGGCGGTGACGGTGACGTCCCAGATGTCGAGCAGGTGGTGGGGGACCCCACCGCGTTCCTCGGGCGTCAGCTTGGCGGTGCCGATGTCCATCCCTCGGTACAGCTGCATGGAGTCGGCGTTGACGACCTCGCCGCCGAGCCGTTGGGCCAGAAAAACGCCCAGATCGGACTTTCCGGCCGCGGTCGGTCCGACGACGGCGATGACGCGGGGGGTGGGGGGTGCGCTGCTCACCGGACCAGTCTCCCAAACGTCACACCGTGCCCTCGAACGAGTTAGGTGACAGGACTCGCCCCGACTCGTTGCCCGTTGCGAGATTTCCGTCGCCCGTTCTCGGGGCGGCGCGCACCGGTGACGCAAACGGACGCACCGGGTTACGCGGGATTTCGCCCGCACGAGTACCGTATGGAGTGAATATGGGCGTTATGGCACGGCTTTTCCGTAGGTCGAAGGCCACGCAGGAAGCGGCCGCCGACGCGACGGTTCCAGAGGAGACGGTGACGCAGGACACGACCGCACAGGAGACGACGGCCACCACGGGGACATCGACAGGTTCGCCCGCGGGCGGCACCAAGGTGGAGGAATCCGCCGAGGACGGCGTCGGTATCCCGCGGCAGCAGTCGTCCGGGGAGGCCGTCGAGAGTGAGGCCGACGACAGCGCCCGCACCTGACGGACCCGCCAGGGAAGGTGACCCATGGGTCTTTTGAACAACCTGAAGGCCAAGCTCAGCCCGGCCAAGGACAAGGTCTCCGGCCTCGCGCAACAGCACGGGGACAAGATCCAGCACGGGATCGACAAGGCCGCCCACGTCGTCGACGAGCGGACGAAGGGCAAGTACTCGAACAAGATCGAGTCGGGCACCGGCAAGGCCAAGGGCGCGGTGGACCGACTCGCGCACAAGGACGAGCCGGGGGCGGCCGGTGACACGTTCACGCCCCCGAGCACGCCTCCGCCGACGTCCTGAACGACGACGGGCGACGGCGGGAGCGGCGGACGGCCGCGGGGCGGCAGACGCCCGCGGCCGTCCGCCGCTCCGTGCGGACGCCCTCCGGGACGCGGGCTACGACCAGGCCACGACCACGTATCCGACTCCGTACGGGGCGTCCTCGTACAGCAGGGTGCCGGACAGGCCGGCGGTCTCGGCCGCGCCCGCGAGGACCTGCCAGGGAGCCCTGCCTGCCGCCTTCAGCTCGCGGGCCAGTCCGGCGTCGAGCGCCTTGAGGGCCGCGATGTCGGCGGCGCCCAGCGCCCGTGCGGCCGCCGTGTCGAAGGGCACCGCGCGTTCGTCGAGGTAGCCCGGCGCCTTCAGCGTGCGGCACGCGCTCGCGTCGCCCATCACCAGCAGCGCCACCCGGCCGGGCTGGGCGCCGATCTCCCGTCCGGCCTCGGCGCATCGCTCCGGTGCCAGGGGGTCCCCCACGCCGAGCCCCTCGACCGGGGCACTCGACCAGCCGGCCCGTCCGAGCAGCCAGGCGCCGACGGCGAGGGAGGGCGGCAGCTCCCGCCCGGACACCGTGTCCTTGCCCGGCCGGCCGAGCCGTACGGCGAGGTCCACGCCGAAGCCGCGGAACGAACCCTGCGTGCCCTCGGGATACGTGCCCCGCCCTGCCTCCTCTGCGGGGCCGATCACCACGAGCCGGTCCGGCCGGGCGGCGGCGAGCACCGCCACCGCGTCCGAGCAGGCGGTACGCGCGGCGTCCAGCTCGGATGCGGCGCCCGCGGCCACCTCGGGCACGAGCAGGGGCGGGCAGGGGCACACTGCGGCAGCGACAAGCATGATCGGCAGGGTAAGCCCCGGGACGCCTCACCCGCGCGCGGGGGCACCGGCGTGCGCCCGGGCGGGGTGCCTCGGTCAGTCGGAGCCGCAGCCGCCGGTGGCCACCGGGAGCGGGGCCGGGGCGCCGATCGTGGGCAGGCCCAGCATGACGCCGGCCGGCTTGGCCGCCTTCTCCGCGGTGCGCTTCTCCCAGGCGTCACCCGCGCGCGTGCGGCGCACGTCGAGAACCCGGCCCTCGGCGAGGAGGTGGTGCGGGGCGGCGTAGGTGATGTCGACCGTGACGACGTCGCCGGGGCGGACCGCCTGCTCCGGCTTGGTGAAGTGGACCAGGCGGTTGTCGGCGGCACGGCCGGAGAGGCGGTGGGTGGCGCCGTCCTTGCGGCCCTCGCCCTCGGCGACCATCAGCTCCAGGGTGCGGCCGACCTGCTTCTTGTTCTCCTCCCAGGAGATCTCCTCCTGGAGGGCGACGAGACGCTCGTAGCGCGCCTGGACGACCGCCTTGGGGATCTGGTTCTCCATGGTGGCGGCCGGGGTGCCTGGCCGCTTGGAGTACTGGAAGGTGAACGCCTGGGCGAACCGCGCCTCGCGCACCACGTGCAGGGTCTCCTCGAAGTCCTCCTCGGTCTCGCCGGGGAAGCCCACGATGATGTCGGTGGTGATCGCGGCGTGCGGGATGGCCGCGCGGACATTCTCGATGATCTTCAGGTAGCGCTCCTGGCGATACGAGCGGCGCATCGCCTTGAGGACCGTGTCCGAGCCGGACTGGAGCGGCATGTGCAGCTGCGGCATCACGTTCGGCGTCTCGGCCATGGCGGCGATGACGTCGTCGGTGAAGTCGCGCGGGTGCGGTGAGGTGAACCGCACGCGCTCGAGGCCCTCGATCGTCCCGCACGCGCGCAGGAGCTTGCCGAACGCCTCACGGTCACCGATGTCGGAGCCGTACGCGTTGACGTTCTGTCCGAGCAGCGTGATCTCGCTGACGCCCTCGCCCACCAGGGCCTCGATCTCGGCGAGGATGTCGCCGGTACGGCGGTCCTTCTCCTTGCCGCGCAGGGCGGGGACGATGCAGAAGGTGCAGGTGTTGTTGCAGCCGACGGAGATCGACACCCAGGCCGCGTACGCGCTCTCCCGGCGCGTGGGCAGGGTCGAGGGGAACGCCTCCAGGGACTCGGCGATCTCGACCTGCGCCTCTTCCTGCACGCGCGCGCGTTCCAGCAGGACGGGGAGCTTGCCGATGTTGTGGGTGCCGAAGACGACGTCGACCCAGGGGGCCTTCTTCACGATGGTGTCGCGGTCCTTCTGCGCCAGGCAGCCGCCGACCGCGATCTGCATGCCGGGCCGCGAGGCCTTCTTCGGAGCGAGGCGGCCGAGGTTGCCGTACAGCCGGTTGTCGGCGTTCTCCCGCACCGCGCAGGTGTTGAAGACGACGACGTCCGCGTCGCCGTCCGACCCCTCGGGAGCGCGCACGTACCCGGCGTCTTCGAGCAGACCGGACAATCGCTCGGAGTCGTGGACGTTCATCTGGCACCCATAGGTGCGAATCTCGTAGCTCTTGGGTGCGGGAACGTCCACTGCGAGGCTCCGGTCGCTGCTGCTGGTCATGCCTCAAGGGTAGGCGGTCCCCGGGAGACCCCCGTCCGGTGCTCACGGGCCGCCTGCGCGACTCCCACGGCCGGGCCGTGGACGGGTCGGGGCAGAGCCCCCGCCCTCGCCCTGCACCGCAGGGTCCGGGCCTGCGGGAGCGGATACCGGAGCGCCCGCACATCCGGGCGGCGTACGTGCACGCGGGCGCGTGAGCGCGCGTGACCGCACGGGACGGGGGCCCGGAGGCGGGTCAGGGGTCGATCAGGCCCGCCCGGATGGCGTAGCGCGTGAGTTCCAGGCGGTCGCGCATGCCGAGCTTCTGGAGGAGGTTCGCGCGGTGCCTTTCGACGGTCTTGGTGCTGATGAAGAGGAGCGTGCCGATCTCCTTGGAGGTGTGTCCTTCGGCGACGAGCTTGAGGATCTCCTCCTCGCGCTCGGTGATGGGCCGGTCGGGCAGCCCGTCCACGTCGGCGCCGCGGTGCAGCCGTTCGAGGTACGACCGCACGAGCGCCCGCTCCGCTCCCGGGTAGATGAACGGCTCGTCGCGCACCGCGGCCCGGCACGCCTCGACGAGGTCGCGGTCGGCGACGGACTTCAGGACGTATCCGCCCGCCCCGGCCTTGAGGGCCTCGAAGAAGTACTGCTCGTTGTCGTACATGGTGAGGATGAGTATCCGCAGGCCGGGCAGTCGGCGGGAAAGTTCGCGGGCCGCCTGGAGGCCGGTCATCCGGGGCATGGCCACGTCGAGGACGGCCAGGTCGATGTCGCCCGCGCGGGCACGCTCCACTGCCTCGGCCCCGTCGCCCGCCTCCGCGACGACCGTCAGGTCGGGTTCGCCGTCCAGGATGAGCCGTACGCCGCGGCGCACGAGGGTGTGGTCGTCGGCGAGGAGCACACGGGTCGGTGCGGGCTCGTCGGTCATCGGCGGTCTCCGGGGACGCTGGGGCGGGAGGGGTACGTGGTCGGCGGAGCCCTCCGCCGTGAGGGGCGTACGGCCGTCATGGGAGCTCGCCTGCGGGAGGCGGAAGCGCGGTGGGCGCGGTGGGCGCGGTCCGCAGACGTACGGCCGTCCCGCCGCCGGAGCCGGGGCCGAAGGTGAACGTCGCGCCGATGAGCAGGGCACGTTCCCGCATGCCCAGGACACCGGCGCCCTCCCCTGCCGTCGGCCCGGGGCCCCGGCCGTTGTCACGTACGAGGAGTTCGACGCCGTCGGCGACCGGCCGGAGGCTCAGTTCGGCCCGGTCGGCGCCGGAGTGCCGGGCGGTGTTGGTGAGGGCTTCCTGGGCCACCCGGTAGAGCACCAGCTCGGTCTCCTCGGTCAGCGCGGGCAGCCCGGGGCGCACCTCCGGGCGGACCGTGAGCCCATGGGTGGTGAACTCGGCGGCGAGCGAACGCAGGGCGCTGACCAGGCCGAGTTCGTCCAGGACTCCGGGGCGCAGACGGCGCGCGATCCGGCGGATCTCGTCAAGGCCGGCGCGGGTGGCCTCCTGCGCCTGGCCCACCTCGTCGCGGAGGCCGTCGGGGGCGCGGTCGGCGACACGCTTGAGCTGGAGGAGGACGGCGGTGAGGGTCTGGCCGACCTCGTCGTGCAGTTCGCGGGCGATGCGATGGCGTTCGCGTTCCTGGGCGGACAGGGCGCGGGCCGCGCTGGTCGCGCGCTCGGCCTCCAGCCGGTCGAGCATGGCGTTGTACGTCCGGATCAGCTCGGCCGTCTCCACCGGACCGGAGACGACGGCACGGGCACCGGGGTGCAGCAGGTCGGCGTCGGTCATGGCGCGGGCGAGCCGCCCGAGCGGGGCCAGTCCGACGCGCAGCACGACGGCGTTGACGGTCAGGAGCGATGCCAGGCCCACCGCGATGACGAACGCCTCGGCCGGCAGAACGGGAGTGGAAACGGTGACCGGACCCAGGAGCAGCGCGGCGGCCACGACCAGGCCGAGGGCGTTGAGGGCGAAGATGCGCCAGAACAACGACACGCGCGCGGCTCCTCCTCTCTTCCCCTCGGTTCCCACCGACCGGCTGCCGTGCGGCGGCGAAGCCGTACCCGCCTCGTCCGTCGCGGACCATGACGCCGCCGGGACCAGCTTCTCCGCCCTGCGCCGGCCCTGTCCATCCGTGACGACACCCATGTCGCCACCGTACGGGGGGATGGCAGCATGATGGTTCGGCGTACTGGTGACCGACGGCCCCGAGGGCCGGTCCGGCACCGGCCATCGCCGCCCGCGTCCCGCACCGGCTGTGGTTCCGGCACCGGCTCCGGCACCCGTACCGGCTCTGGCTCCGGACGTCACCGCCCACCACCTCAAGGGGAAGAAACCGTGTCCGCTCCACGCCTCCGGACGACACCGCTGCCAGGCATCGGCGTCCAGTACGACCTCGTGACGCGGGAGCAGCGGCACCTGTCCGTGGTGGCCCACCGCGACGGAAACCGGACGGTGAGTGTGTACCGGGCCGACGACCCGGACTCCTGCGCGCAGTCGGTGCGGCTGTCGGGCGCCGAGGCGGGCGCGCTGATCGACGCCCTGAAGCCGTCGCACCACAGCGCGAGCCTGCTGTACACGACCGACCTCGGACTGGTCGCCGAGCGCATCGAGGTGGCCTCGACCTCCCACTGGAACGGGCGGCTGCTGGGCGAGACCCGGATGCGCACGGAGACCGGCGCATCGATCGTGGCGGTGCTGCGGCGGGCCGACGCGATCCCCTCACCGGCGCCCGACTTCCGGCTGGCGGGCGGGGACACCCTCATCGTGATCGGCACCCGCGAGGGCGTCGACACGGCCGCGGCGATCCTCGGTCGGGAGTGAACCGGTGCACTCCTCCGCGGTCCTGCTGATCGAGTTCGGTTCCATCATCCTCGGGCTGGGCCTGCTCGGCCGGTTCGCCGCCCGCTTCCAGTTCTCGCCGATCCCCCTCTATCTGCTCGCCGGTCTCGCCTTCGGCGAGGGCGGGCTGCTCCCGCTGGGTGCGAGCGAGGAGTTCGTGGCCATCGGCGCCGAGATCGGCGTCATCCTGCTGCTGCTGATGCTGGGCCTGGAGTACACGGCGAGCGATCTGGTCTCCAACCTCAAGGCCCACTACCCGTCCGGCCTGGTCGACTTCACGCTCAACGCGCTGCCGGGCGCGGCCGCCGCACTGCTGCTGGGCTGGGGTCCGGTGGCGGCCGTGGTGCTGGCGGGCGTCACCTGGATCTCCTCCTCCGGGGTGATCGCCAAGGTGCTGGGCGACCTGGGCCGGGTCGGCAACCGGGAGACGCCGGTGATCCTGAGCGTCCTGGTGCTGGAGGACCTGGCGATGGCGGTCTACCTGCCGATCGTCACCGCCCTGGTGGCGGGCGTCGGGCTGGCGGCCGGCAGTGTGACCCTGGCGGTGGCGCTGGGGGCCGCGGGACTCGTCCTCTTCGTGGCGCTGCGGTACGGCAGGGTCCTCTCGCGGTTCGTGTCCAGCGACGACCCGGAGAAGCTGCTCCTCGTGGTCCTGGGGCTGACGATCCTGGTCGCCGGTGTGGCGCAGCAGCTCCAGGTGTCGGCGGCGGTCGGCGCGTTCCTGGTCGGCATCGCGCTGTCCGGTGAGGTGGCCGAGGGCGCGCACACGCTGCTGAGTCCGCTGCGGGACCTGTTCGCGGCCGTCTTCTTCGTGTTCTTCGGGCTGCACACCGATCCGGCGAGCATTCCCCCGGTGCTGGTGCCCGCGCTGGCGCTCGCGGTGGTGACCGCGGGGACGAAGATCGCGACGGGCTACTGGGCGGCGCGGCGCGCCGGGATCTCGGTCAAGGGCCGCTGGCGCGCGGGCGGTGCGCTGGTGGCGCGCGGGGAGTTCTCGATCGTCATCGCGGGGCTGGCGGTCACCGCGGGCATCGAGCCGTCCCTGGGCCCGTTGGCGACGGCGTACGTCCTGATCCTGGTCGTCCTCGGCCCGCTCACCGCCCGCTACACGGAACCCCTGGCCGGCCGCTGGGCGCGCCTGCGCGAGGCGCGCCGACCTCCGGCGGAGGAGCCGGCGCCCGAGGCACTCACGGAGCAGCCGGTGGGCGACTGAGGGGACGGGACCGGACGGGGGCGGCACCCGTGGGCCAGCAGGACAACACCGGTGGCACAGGTCACATCAGGGCGGGACCGAATCCCGGATCACGGGCGGAACGACCATGGCATGCCATGGGCATGCCATGGTCGTTCCGCCCGTGATCCGGGATTCGGTCCCGCCCTGATGTGACCTGTGCCACCGGTGTTGTCCTGCTGGCCCCCGGGTGCCGCCCCCGTCCGGTCCCGTCCCCCCAGTCGCCCACCGGCTGCCCCGTGAGTGCCTCCGGCCCCGGCTCCT
>NZ_JARGEF010000081.1:0-30834 GCF_033794725.1 Streptomyces sp. ID05-39B
ACCGGGCCGCGCCACCAGGTCGACGCCCCTGAGCACGGGTTCCTCGGCGCCCGGGTAGCCGAAGCCGGCCCCCCGGATCTCCAGATGGCCGTGGCGCCGGTGCGCGGCCCACGGCGCCCTCGGCGCCTGCCCCGACGGCGACTCCCGGGTCTGCCCCGCCATCGACCCCGACGGCACCCCCACCGGACAAAGCGCCGCGCTGGTCGCTCCCCGCGCTCCTCGCGATCCTGGTCCTGTCGGCGGTGCTCTACGGCTGGAACCTCTCCGGCTCCGGGCTCAACAGCTTCTACAGCGCGGCCGTGTCGAGCGGCACCCAGAGCTGGAAGGCGTGGTTCTTCGGCTCGTTGGACGCGGGGAACTTCCTGACCGTCGACAAGCCGCCGTTCGCCCTGATGGTGATGGGCCTGTCCTGCCGTGTGTTCGGCTTCGGGACCTGGCAGATGATGCTGCCGCTGATCCTGACCGCCCTCGGCACGATCTGGATCCTGCACTCCAGCGTGAAGCGCGTATGGGGCCACGGCGCGGCGGCGGTCGCCGCGCTGGTCCTCGCGCTGACCCCGATCACCGTGGCCATCAACCGCGACAACAACCCCGACACCCTGCTGGTGTTCCTGATGGTGGGCGGCGCGGCGCTGGCCCTGCGGGCCGTGCACAACGGCAGGCTGCTGCCCCTGCTCGGCTCGGCCGCCTGCTTCGGCCTCGCCTTCAACACCAAGATGCTCCAGGGCTACATCGCGCTGCCCGCCGTCTTCGCGGTCTACCTGTACGCGGCGAAGCCCAAGCTCGTGAAGCGGCTCGTCAACCTGGCCGCCGCGGCCGTGGTCCTCGCGGTCTCCAGCTTCTGGTGGGCGGCGGCCGTCTCCCTGGTCCCGGCCGACGAGCGGCCGTACATCGGCGGTTCCACCGACGGCACCGCCTGGAACCTGATCATGGGCTACAACGGCCTCGGCCGGGTCCTCGGCGGCGAGGGCAACGGAGGCGGAGGCGGGGGCGGAGGCGGCGGCTTCTCCGGGTCGGCCGGCATCGGCCGGATGTTCAACGACACCCTCGGCGGCCAGATCTCCTGGCTGATCCCCTTCGCGGCCGTCGCGCTCGTCGGTGGCCTCGTCCTGTGCGGGCGCGCCCCGCGTACGGACCTCACCCGCGCCGCGCTGGTGATGTGGGGCGGCTGGACCGCCCTGCACTATCTGACCTTCGCCATGGCTGAGGGCACCATGCACCCGTACTACACGACCGCCCTCGCCCCGGGCATCGCGGCGCTGTGCGGGGGCGGCGGCCTGATGCTGTTGCGTGCCTTGCGCGCCGACCGGCGGTGGGTGTGGGTGCTGCCGCTCGCCCTCGCGGTCACGGCCGGCTGGGCGATCGTGCTGCTACGCCGGGCCTCCGGCTGGAACACCTGGCTGTGGCCGGCCGTCGGTGTCGTCATGGCGCTGGCGATCGTGGGGCTGTTCGTCTTCCGTTCGGGCAACCGCGCCCGCCTGCTGGCGGCTTCGGTGGCCGCGGCGGTCGTCGCCTCGGTGGCCGGTCCGGCGGCGTACGCCTGGTCGGTGCCGTCCGGATCGGCCGCCGGCGCGATGAGTGGTACGAACCCGACGGCCGGGCCCACGACCGGGAGCGGCGGCTTCGGCGGCGGTCCCGGGGGCGGCGGTGGCCGGGGCGGTTTCCCGGGCACGGGCGGCGAACAGAGCGGCCAGGCGGAGGCGCAGGCCGGCGGCCGGCCGGGCGGCACGCCTCCCGGCGCCGCCACGGATGACGCCGCCGCGGATGACGCCACTACGGCGCCGGGTGGCACCGCGCCCGGAAGCGGTACGGCTCCGGGTGGCACCGGCACGGGCGGCGGACCCGGCGGTACCGCCATGGGAGGCGGGGGCGGCATGGGCGGGGGCGGCGCGAGCACCGAGCTGCTCTCGTACCTGAAGAAGAACCAGGACGGCGCGAAATGGCTGCTGGCGGTGTCGAGTTCGCAGAGCGCGGCGCAGCTCATCCTCAGCAGCGGTGAGCCGGTGATCTCCATGTGGGGCTGGTCCGGCTCCGACAACGCGATGACGCTGGCCAGGCTGAAGGAACTGGTGAAACAGGGCGAGCTGCACTACATCCAGCTCGGCGGCGGCATGGGAGGCGGCGGCGGTATGGGCGGCGGCTCCACGGCCACCACCGAGGTGACGGAGTGGGTGCAGAAGAACGGGACGGCAGTGAAGGAGAGCGACTACAGCACGAGTACGACGTCCGACTCGACCTCCACTTCCACCTCGACTTCCGAGTCGACGGTCTACCGCCTGGACGCCTCAGACGTGACCTGACCTGCCCGACCTGACCTGACCCCGACTCATCTCCACCGCCCGCTCAGCAGCAACGGCCCCTGACTCCCCCGTCAGGGGCCATTTTTCGCCATCAACTCGCGTAGACATGGCGCAATTTGCCGGTTCTCGTCATCTGATCGACATGTCAGATTCATTGCCTTGACTGCATGTGCATGCCACTCTCCCGATTGCCGCCCCCCAATCAACACGCGTAGATCGGACACCCCACATGCTGGCGACACGCATACGCCGATGGAAATCGGTGGCTCTTGTCACCTCCGCCGTCATGGTCGGCCTCGCCGCACCGGCGCTCACCGCGACCCCCGCCGCGGCGACCACGACGGCCTACGACGCGACGTACTACAAGAACGCGGTCGGCAAGACGGGTTCGAGCCTGAAGTCCTCGCTGCACACGATCATCACGCCGCAGACGAAGCTCTCGTACTCCGCGGTCTGGAACGCGCTGAAGGTCACCGACCAGGACCCGAACAACAGCAACAACGTGATCCTGTTGTACAGCGGTGTCTCGCGCAGCAAGTCCCTCAACGGCGGTGACCTCGGCGACTGGAACCGCGAGCACACCTGGGCCAAGTCCCACGGCGACTTCGGAGAGGCGACCGGCCCCGGCACGGACCTGCACCACCTGCGCCCCGCGGACGTCCAGGTCAACAGCATCCGCGGCAACAAGGACTTCGACAACGGCGGCAGCTCGGTCAGCAACGGCGGCGGCAGCCTCACGGACTCCGACTCCTTCGAGCCGCGCGACGCCGACAAGGGCGACGTGGCCCGCATGATCCTCTACATGGCTGTCCGCTACGACGGCGGCGACGGCTTCGCCAACCTCGAGCCGAACGAGAGCGTCAACAACGGCAGCAACCCGTACATGGGCAGGCTCGCCGTCCTCAAGCAGTGGAACGCCGAGGACCCGCCGAGCGCCTTCGAGGAGA
The DNA here is from genome assembly GCF_033794725.1 of Streptomyces sp. ID05-39B. NCBI lineage: Bacteria > Bacillati > Actinomycetota > Actinomycetes > Kitasatosporales > Streptomycetaceae > Streptomyces > Streptomyces sp. ID05-39B. Next base: position 3,248 of record NZ_JARGEF010000081.1, read on the forward strand.
AGCGCAACCAGGCCATCTACGCCACCTACCAGCACAACCGCAACCCGTTCATCGACCACCCGGAGTGGGTCGAGGCGATCTGGTAGACAACCGGTTCCGCGCCATCCCGACCGGCTGGCCACGAGGGCGTCGTCCCCCGCGGCCGGCCGCTGTCGTCGCCCGGTGCTCGCACGAAGGGCTTGGCGCTTCGACCAGGCAGAGCGGCTCGTCGCCGAGCTTCGCTCCTCCTGACGGCGGTGTCTCAGCGGGCGGCGGTACTGACTGATGCGGCCGGGACGGTGTCGTCTGCCGGACCGGCAGACGACCACCAGGCAATCAGCCGGGCCGCCGAAGCACTCGCGGAGGGTCTCGGCTGCACACTCGCGGTATGGAAGATCGACGGCGAGGTGGCCCTCACCGCCGAGCTGTTGCTCTCGGAGCTGGTCACCAACTCGCTCCGGCACGCCCGGGTTCCGGTGGGCCGGGAGATCGGCGTACGCATCGCCACGTACGACGGGCGCCTGCGCGTGGAAGTCGCCGACGCCAACGACTCGCGTTCCGAGGTGAGAGAGCCGACCGACGAGGACGAACAGGGCCGCGGCCTCGCCCTCGTCGAGGCTCTCGCGTTGCGCTGGGGGTGCTGCCCCCGCCGACACGGCATCGGCAAAGCGACCTGGGCGGAACTGTCGCTGCGGCCGTGAGCAGCGGGCCGGCCGCCGCCCTCAGTCCACATGGGTGGGTGCGAACATCCGCAGCACCGCCGGGAGGACGACCACCGAAGGTCCCGGCTCCCCCAACGCCTTCGCGAGGTCCGTCTCCAGCGTCTCCGCCGACGTCCGCACCGCCGGCACCCCGAAGGACTCCGCCAGGGCCACGTAGTCCGGCCGCGCCAGCTCAGTCCCCGTCGCTTCCCCGAAGGCCTCCGTCATGTACTCGCGGAGGATGCCGTAGCCGCCGTCGTCGACGATGAGCCAGGTGACGTTCAGGTCGTACTGCCTGGCCGTGGCCAGTTCGGCGATCGAGTACAGGGCGCCGCCGTCGCCGGAGACGGCGAGGACCGGGCGGGTCGGGTCGGCGACCGCCGCTCCCAGGGCCGCCGGGAAGGCGTAGCCGAGGCCGCCCGCGCCCTGGGCGGAGTGCATGTGGTTGGGGCCCTTGGGGTCGAAGGCCGACCAGGCCCAGTAGGCCAGGATCGTCATGTCCCAGAAGGAGGGGGAGGAAGCGGGGAGCGCCCGGCGTACCGACGCCAACGCGGCCTGCTCCAGGGTGAGTTCCTGGGCGGCGATGCGGTCGGCGACCTTGGCCAGGACCGACCGGACACGCTCCGGGGCCGCCTCGTCCTCCCTCTTGGACACCGTCTCCAGCAGCGCCTGCAACGCCAGTCGCGCGTCCGCGTGGATGCCGAGGGCCGGATGGTTGGCCTCCAGTTTGCCGAGGTCCGCCTCGATCTGGATGACCCTGCCCCGCGGCTTGAACGTGTGGTAGTTCGAGGAGAGTTCGCCGAGGCCCGAGCCGATCACCAGCAGGACGTCCGCGTCCTCCAGGAAGTCCGTGGTGTGGCGGTCCTCCAGCCAGGACTGGAGGGACAACGGGTGGGTCCAGGGGAAGGCGCCCTTGCCGCCGGGCGTCGTGACCACCGGCGCCTGGAGCAGCTCGGCGAGCCGACGAAGCTTGCCCGACGCGTCCGACCGTACGACTCCCCCGCCCGCGATGACCGCGGGGCGGGCGGCGCGGGACAGCAGGTCGGCCGCCACCGCCGTCAGTTCGGGGCGTGGGGGCAGCTCGTCCGGGAAGGCGTCGCCGCCCGTCACCACCGGGATCGCCGTCTCCGCCAGGAGCACGTCCTGCGGGATCTCCACCCAGACCGGGCCGTGCGGAACCGTGAGTGCCGACTTCCAGGCCGCCTCGATCGCGGAGGGTATCTGGGACTGGGCGCGGACCGTGTGGACCGACTTCACGACACCCCTGAACGAGGCCGCCTGGTCGGTGAGTTCGTGGAGGTAGCCATGACGGCCGCCGCCCAGGCCCGCCGTCGGGATCTGGCTGCTGATCGCGAGGACGGGGGCGGAGGCCGCCGCGGCCTCCTGGAGAGCGGCGAGCGAGGTCAGTGCGCCCGGCCCCGTGGACAGCAGCAGCGGCGCCGCCTCACCGGTGATGCGGCCGTACGCGTCCGCCGCGAAGCCCGCGTTGTTCTCCACCCGCAGGCCGATGTACCGCAGGTCGGAGCGGCGCAGCGCGTCGAACACGCCGAGCGCGTGCTGACCGGGCAGCCCGAAGACGGTGGTCGCGCCCAGCCCGGCCAGCGTCTCCACGACCAGGTCTCCGCCGTTGCGGCCGGCGGGAGGGTTCAGAGCGGCGGAGATCTGCGCCTCCGTCGGACGGAGCACCAGGTCGTGGTCGTGGGTCACTTCGCGCGGGCCTCCGCAATCTGGCGGGACATGATCGTGGTCAGTTCGTACGCCGTGTGCGATGCCGCCACCGACGTGATCTCCGCGTGATCGTACGCGGGCGCCACCTCGACGACGTCCGCGGAGACGAGGTGGCAGGAGGCCAGGCCGCGCAGGATCTCCAGCAGCTCGCGGGAGGTCATGCCGCCGGCCTCGGGGGTGCCGGTGCCGGGCGCGTGGGCCGGGTCCAGGCAGTCGATGTCGATGGAGATGTAGAGGGGGCGGTCGCCGATGCGCTGGCGCAGCTGGTCGGCGATCTCGTCGACGCCGCGCCGCATCACGTCCGCGGAGGTGACGATGCCGAAGCCCATCTTCTCGTCGTCGGTGAGGTCCTGCTTGCCGTAGAGGGGGCCGCGGGTGCCGACGTGGGAGAGGGCGGAGGTGTCGAGGATGCCCTCCTCGACGGCCCGGCGGAACGGCGTGCCGTGCGTGTACTCGGCGCCGAAGTAGGTGTCCCAGGTGTCGAGGTGGGCGTCGAAGTGGAGCAGGGCTACGGGGCCGTGCTTCTTGGCGACCGACCTGAGGAGCGGGAGGGCGATGGTGTGGTCGCCGCCGAGGGTCATCAGGCGGGCGCCGGTGCCCAGCAGGTCGTCGGCGGCCGCCTCGACGGTCTCGACGGCCTCGTTGATGTTGAACGGGTTCACGGCGATGTCGCCGCCGTCCGCGACCTGGGCGAGGGCGAAGGGGGAGGCGTCCTGCGCCGGGTTGTAGGGCCGCAGCAGCCGGGACGCCTCGCGGATCGCGTTGCCGCCGAAGCGGGCGCCCGGCCGGTAGGAGACACCGGAGTCGAACGGTACGCCCACGACGGCGACGTCGGCGCGGCCGACCTCGTCGAGGCGGGGCAGCCGGGCGAAGGTCGCGGGTCCGGCGTACCGCGGGACGCGGGAGGAGTCGACCGGGCCGCGGGGCGTCTCGTTGCTGCTCATCTGCTGCCTTCTTTCCTACGCGTCGTCGCGTATGTACTGCTCTGCACCACTGGATACGACTCTACTGGGGAGCCGGGACGGGCTCGGACACGAGTTCGACGGCCGAGGTGGCCAGGGAACTCGAGAGACCAGGAGGCCCTTACCAGTGGTTCCGGTCGGGACGACCCTAGGGGCCCGGAGGGCGCCTGCGACTTGTACGTTTCGTCCATCGGAGTGGAACTGGGTGGAGGAAATGCACACCGTGCGGCAGCGGATCGCGCGCCGCGCCGCCCTGCCGGGGGACGGACCTGGACGACCCGGACGTACGGATGGAGCCGTGGTTCACCCTGCGGCGACGCCGAGTGCGACGGGGTACGGCAAAGTGCGTGGCCAGGGCGAGTGACGCACGTCCCAGCGTCCGGGACACCGCAGACTCCCGCCGGTCACTGCACCACAATGGAGACCATGCCGATACCCGGGACACCCAGCCGCGCCGAGCTCGTCGAGCACCTTGTGAAGACCCGCATCGCGGGTGATGTCGCCACCCCGCGCGAGAACAACCTCTCCCACTACCGCCAGTTGGCCAACGGCGTGCGCAACTTCTGGCTCGGGCTGGAGCTGGGCGACCGCTGGACCGACGAGCAGGACGTGCTCGCGGTGATGGCGGAGCGGGTAGGTGTCAACGACGATCCGGAGTACCGCTACGGGCAGGACACCATCGACCCCCAGCTGACGGTCGACGGCCTGGAGCGGCTCGCCGGGCGGCTGCGCAAGGCGGCCGAGGACCGGCAGCGGGTGCTGTTCGCCACCGGGCACCCGGGCGGTCTGCTCGATGTGCACCGGGCCACCGCGGAGGCGCTGCGCGGGGCCGGCTGCGAGATCGTCGTCATCCCGGACGGGCTCCAGACGGACGAGGGGTACGTCATGCAGTTCGCGCAGGTGGCGATGCTGGAGCACGGCGCCACCCTGTGGCACACCCACTCGGGTGAACCGATGAAGGCGATCCTGACCGCCCTGGAGCGCGAGGGCCGTCCGCTGCCGGACCTGGTCGTCGCCGACCACGGCTGGGCGGGCTACGCCGGACAGCACGGCGTGGACTCCGTCGGATACGCCGACTGCAACGACCCGGCGCTGTTCCTCGCCGAGTCGGAGGGCACCGTCCAGGTCGCGGTCCCCCTGGACGACCACGTCCTCAGCCCCCGCCACTACGACCCGATGACGGCCTTCCTGCTGGCGGAGGCGGGTCTCGCCTAGGACGACCCGAGGACGACGACCCTAGGGCCCCAGGACGACGGCCCTGGGACGGCCGGGGACGACGGCCCGCCCCCGGCCTCACGGCCGGGGGACGCGGACCACGCCCTCCTGGATCACCGAGACGGCGAGCTGTCCGTCCTGCGTGTAGATGCGGGCCTGGCCGAGGCCGCGTCCGCCGTGTGCCGACGGCGACTCCTGGTCGTACAGCAGCCACTCGTCGGCGCGGAACGGCCGGTGGAACCACATCGCGTGGTCCAGCGACGCCCCGACCACGTCCCCGACGGCCCAGCCGCCGCGGCCGTGCGCGAGGAGCACCGAGTCCAGGAGCGTCATGTCGGAGACGTAGGTGGCGAGGACGACGTGCAGCAGCGGGTCGTCGGCGAGCTTGCCGTTGGTGCGGAACCAGACCTGGCTGTGCGGCTCGCGCGGCTCACCGAACTTGCCGTACGGCGGCTCCTCGACGTACCGCAGGTCGATGGCCTGCCGGGCCTCCAGGAACCGTTCGACCACGTCCGGCGGGAGATGGTCGTAGCCCCGCAGGCGTTCCGCGGAGGTCGGCAGGGTCACCGGGTCCGGGGAGGCGGGCATCGGCATCTGGTGGTCGAGGCCCTCCTCGTACGTCTGGAAGGACGCCGAGAGGGTGAAGATCGGCCGGCCGTGCTGGACCGCGACCGCACGGCGGGTGGTGAAGGAACGGCCGTCGCGGATGCGTTCGACGTTGTAGACGATGGGCGCTCCCGGGTCGCCCATGCGAAGGAAGTACGCGTGCAGGGAGTGGGCGTGCCGGTCCGCGGGGACCGTACGCCCGGCTGCGACCAGCGCCTGGGCCGCGACCTGGCCGCCGAAGACGCGGGGGACGACGGCGGACCGGGAGCGGCCGCGGAAGATGTTCTCCTCGATCTGCTCGAGGTCGAGCAGATCGAGGAGATCCTGTAGTGCCTGGCTCATGAGAACTGTTGTACCGGGCGGTAATTGCGGCCGGCTTACAGACCCATGTCCTTGGCGATGATCGACTTCATGATCTCGCTGGTGCCGCCGTAGATGCGGTTGACGCGGTTGTCCGCGTACAGGCGGGCGATCGGGTACTCGTTCATGTAGCCGTAGCCGCCGTGGAGCTGGAGGCAGCGGTCGATCACGCGGTGCGCGACCTCGGTGCAGAACAGCTTGGCGCTGGCGGCCTCGGCGGGGGTCAGCTCACCGGCGTCCAGGGCCTCCGTGGCGCGGTCGGCGACGGCCTCGGCCGCGTCCACCTCGGCCTGACAGGCGGCCAGCTCGAACTTGGTGTTCTGGAAGTGGGCGACCGGCTTGCCGAAGACGGTGCGCTCACGCACGTACTCCGTGGCGAAGCGGACGGCCGCCTTCGCCTGGGCGTAGGCGCCGAAGGCGATTCCCCAGCGCTCGGAGGCGAGGTTGTGACCGAGGTAGAAGAAGCCCTTGTTCTCCTCGCCGAGGAGGTCCTCGACGGGCACCTTGACGTCGACGAAGGCCAGCTCGGCCGTGTCGGAGGTGCGCAGGCCCAGCTTGTCCAGCTTGCGGCCGATGGAGTAGCCCTCGGACTTGGTGTCCACCGCGAAGAGGGAGATGCCGAAGCGGCGGTCCTCGGCGGTCGGGGCGGAGGTGCGGGCGCAGACGATCACCTTGTCGGCGTGGACGCCGCCCGTGATGAAGGTCTTCGAGCCGTTGAGGACGTAGTGCGTGCCGTCCTCGCTCAGCTTGGCCGTGGTCTTCATTCCCGCGAGGTCGGAACCGGTGCCCGGCTCCGTCATCGCGATGGCCCACATCTCCTCGCCGGAGACGAACTTCGGCAGGAAACGCTTCTTCTGCTCGTCGGTGGCGAGCATCTTGAGGTACGGCAGGGCGAGCAGGACGTGCACGCCGGAGCCGCCGAACTGGACGCCGGCGCGGGCGGTCTCCTCGTAGAGGACGGCCTCGAACTTGTGGCTGTCCAGGCCGGCGCCGCCGAACTCCTCGGGGACGTTGATCCCGAAGATGCCCAGCTCGCCGAGCTTGTAGTAGAACTCCCGCGGGGCCTGGCCGGCGGCGAACCACTCGTCGTAGACGGGGACGACCTCGGCCTCGATGAAGGCGCGAAGGGTCTCCCGGAATGCCTCGTGATCCTCGTTGAACACCGTACGGCGCACGCCGCCACCTCCACGTACCTCGACCCTGCCTAAGCGCTTGCTCATTCACCGTACCGGCGAGTAGGAGGATGCGTCCAGGGTGGATACGGGGTAACGCTCGTCACGCCGCTGCACCTGGGGCTCCGCCCCAGACCCGGGCAAGGGCCCCGCCCCTGCACCCCGGAACCTTTCCCACCCGACCAGCCCGACTCGGTTGGGTGGGAAGTGAGCCCCACCCGGGGCTCCGCCCCGGACCCCGCGGGGGTTCCACCCCGGACCCCCACACGCGCCCAGCGTCTCCCGACCCTCGCATCCCGTGCGCACCCCAGCACCGCCCGACCCTCGCGATCCCGCACACGCCCTGCCCCCCGACATTCCCGTGATAGCTTCTAACAAACCCTTGCCTCTATAGCCGCCCACCCCGGAAGGGGACCCATGGCCAGAGCCACCAGCACCGAGACCCCCCGCGAGCGCTACCGCGCCCAGGTGCGGGCCGAGGTCAAGGCGCGGGCCTGGGAGCAGATCGCCGCCGCCGGGGCTTCCGGGTTGTCTCTCAACGCGATCGCCAAGCAGATGGGGATGAGCGGGCCGGCGCTGTACCGGTACTTCGGCAGCCGGGACGAGCTGATCACCGAGTTGATCAGGGACGCGTACCGCAGCCTGGCCGACGCCGTCCGGGCCGCCGACGGCGACGTCACCTCGCTGGCGTACGCCCTGCGCGCGTGGGCGCTGGCCGATCCGCACCGGTACTTCCTGGTCTACGGCACACCCGTGCCGGGCTATCACGCACCTGATGACATCACCGCCATCGCGTCCGAGATCATGACCCGCCTGCTCGACGCCTTCGCCGAGCCGGCCGGGCGCGAAGCGCAGACGCCGTTCGACGCGCATCTCGACGAACACCGGGAGTGGGCGGGCGGCCACCCCGCCCCGTCACCCGCCCCGCGCCGCGCCCTGGCCTTCTGGACCCGGCTGCACGGCGCGCTGTCCCTGGAGCTGGCCGGCCACTTCACCGGGATGGGCTTCGATCCCGCGCTGCTGTTCGCCGCCGAGGTGGAGAGCCTCGGCGACTGACCCCTACGACTCCTCCGCTGCCGAGCCGAAGGCACCCCTCGCCATGCGGTGGAGCAGGTCCGCCGTGGCCCCCCGGCCGGGGAGCGAGCCCGCCCTTCCCAGGTGCGGGGTGGAGTTCAGCAGTCCGAACACCGAGTGCACGGCTGACCGGGCCGCCGGCTCGGTGAGCGCCGGGTAGACCCCGCGGACCACCTCCACCCACAGCTCGACGTACTGGCGCTGCAACTGCCGTACCAGCTTGCGGTCACTGTCGCGGAGGCGGTCCAGCTCGCGGTCGTGCAGGGTGATGAGGGGACGGTCGTCGAGCGCGAAGTCGATGTGCCCCTCGATGAGCGAGTCGAGGACCGCCTCACCGTCGACCCCGTCGATCCCCTCGATCCCGTCGGCCCCGTCGGCCCCGCCACCCCTGCCGGCCTCCTGCATCCGGCGTCTCGCGCCGGTCAGCAGCTGGCCGCTGATCCCGACCAGCAGCTCCGCGAGCATCGCGTCCTTGCCGGGGAAGTGCCGGTAGAGGCCGGGGCCGCTGATGCCGACCGCGGCTCCTATCTCGTCCACGCCGACGCCATGGAACCCGCGTTCGGCGAACAGCCGCGCGGCCTCCTTGAGGATCTGCTCGCGGCGGGTGGGGGCGTCGGTTCTGGTGGCCATGAAAACAATTCTAGACATCGAGGTTAGCGCTCGTTAACCTGATGGAAATGGTTAACGCTCATTAACAGTCGACCACTGGCGACCACTGGCCGTGAGGGGACCGCAAGGTATGGAGCAGGCACCGGAGCTGACCAGCGCGGCAGACCCCGCGTCGGAGGCCTGGCGGGCCAATGAGAAGGCCCACCGCGCACTCGTCGAGGAGCTGCGCGGCAAGCTCGCCGCCGCCCGGCTCGGCGGTGGCGAGAAGGCGCGGGCCCGGCACATCGCGCGCGGGAAGCTGCTGCCGAGGGAGCGGGTGGACACCCTCCTCGACCCCGGCTCGCCGTTCCTGGAGCTGGCGCCCCTGGCCGCCGACGGGCTGTACGACGGGCAGGCCCCGGCCGCGGGTGTGATCGCCGGGATCGGCCGGGTCAGCGGCCGGGAGTGCGTGATCGTGGCCAACGACGCCACCGTCAAGGGCGGGACGTACTACCCGATGACGGTGAAGAAGCATCTGCGGGCCCAGGAGGTCGCTCTCGAGAACCGTCTGCCGTGCCTGTACCTGGTGGATTCGGGCGGCGCCTTCCTGCCCATGCAGGACGAGGTGTTCCCCGACCGCGAGCACTTCGGGCGGATCTTCTACAACCAGGCCCGGATGTCCGGCGCCGGCATCCCCCAGATCGCCGCCGTGCTCGGCTCGTGCACGGCGGGCGGGGCGTATGTCCCGGCGATGAGCGACGAGGCCGTCATCGTGCGCGGCCAGGGCACGATCTTCCTCGGCGGTCCTCCGCTGGTGAAGGCCGCCACCGGCGAGGTCGTCACCGCGGAGGAGCTGGGCGGCGGCGAGGTCCACTCGCGGGTGTCGGGTGTCACCGACCACCTCGCGGAGGACGACGCGCACGCCCTGCGCATCGTGCGCACCATCGTCTCGACCCTCCCGGCCCGCGGCCCGCTCCCCTGGGAGGTGCGGCCCACGGTCGAGCCGAAGACCGACCCGTTCGGGCTGTACGGGGCGGTCCCGGTCGACTCCCGTACCCCCTACGACGTACGGGAGATCATCGCCCGGATCACCGACGGCTCCCGGTTCGCGGAGTTCAAGTCGGAGTTCGGGCAGACCCTGATCACCGGTTTCGCCCGTATCCACGGGCATCCGGTCGGCATCGTCGCCAACAACGGCATCCTGTTCTCCGAGTCCGCCCAGAAGGGCGCCCACTTCATCGAGCTGTGCGACCAGCGCGGCATCCCGCTGCTGTTCCTGCAGAACATCTCCGGCTTCATGGTCGGCCGCGACTACGAGGCCGGGGGCATCGCCAAGCACGGCGCGAAGATGGTCACCGCGGTCGCCTGCACGCGCGTGCCCAAGCTGACGGTCGTGGTCGGCGGGTCGTACGGCGCGGGGAACTACTCGATGTGCGGGCGGGCGTACTCCCCGCGCTTCCTGTGGATGTGGCCGAACGCCAAGATCTCCGTGATGGGCGGTGAGCAGGCCGCCTCCGTCCTCGCCACGGTCAAGCGCGACCAGCTGGAGGCGCGCGGCCAGGAGTGGCCGGCCCCGGAGGAAGAGGCGTTCAAGGACCCGATCCGGGAGCAGTACGAGCGCCAGGGCAACGCCTACTACGCGACCGCCCGGCTCTGGGACGACGGGGTCATCGACCCGCTGGACACCCGCCAGGTGGTGGGTCTTGCCCTGACCGCCTGTGCCAACGCGCCGCTGGGTGAACCCCAGTTCGGCGTCTTCCGGATGTGAGGGGCTTCACGACCATGTTCGACACCGTCCTCGTGGCCAACCGGGGCGAGATCGCCGTCCGGGTCATCCGCACCCTGCGGGCGCTGGGCGTGCGCTCGGTGGCCGTCTTCTCCGACGCGGACGCCGACGCCCGGCACGTCCGCGAGGCCGACACGGCCGTACGGATCGGTCCGGCGCCGGCCGCCGAGAGCTATCTGTCGGTGGAGCGGCTGCTGGAGGCCGCCGCCCGCACCGGCGCCCAGGCCGTCCACCCCGGTTACGGCTTCCTCGCGGAGAACGCCGGCTTCGCGCGCGCGTGCGCCGACGCCGGGCTCGCCTTCATCGGGCCGCCCGCCGAGGCGATCTCCCTCATGGGCGACAAGATCCGTGCCAAGGAGACCGTGCAGGCGGCGGGCGTCCCGGTGGTCCCGGGGTCGAGCGGCAGTGGGCTCGGCGACGCCGAACTGGCCGCCGCGGCACGGGAGATCGGCATGCCGGTGCTGCTGAAGCCGTCCGCGGGCGGTGGCGGCAAGGGCATGCGGCTGGTGCGGGAGGAGGACCGTCTCCTGGACGAGATCGCCGGCGCCCGCCGTGAGGCCCGCGCCTCCTTCGGGGACGACACGCTCCTCGTCGAGCGGTGGATCGACCGGCCCCGGCACATCGAGATCCAGGTCCTCGCGGACGGCCACGGCCGGGTGATCCACCTGGGCGAGCGCGAGTGCTCCCTCCAGCGCCGGCACCAGAAGGTCATCGAGGAGGCGCCCAGCGTGCTCCTCGACGAGGCCACCCGCGCGAGCATGGGCGAGGCCGCCGTGCAGGCGGCGCTGTCCTGCGGCTACCGGGGCGCGGGCACCGTGGAGTTCATCGTCCCCGGCGGGGACCCTAAGGCGTACTACTTCATGGAGATGAACACCCGTCTCCAGGTGGAGCACCCCGTCACCGAGCTGGTCACCGGGATCGACCTGGTGGAGTGGCAGTTGCGGGTGGCGGCAGGAGAGCGGCTGCCCTACACGCAGGACGACATCCGGCTCACCGGGCACGCCGTGGAGGCCCGGGTGTGCGCCGAGACCGTGTCCGTCCGGGAGGGCGCGCGCGGGTTCCTGCCGTCCGGCGGCACCGTGCTGAGGCTGCGCGAGCCGCAGGGCGAGGGCGTGCGCACCGACTCGGGGCTCACCGAGGGCACCGAGGTCGGCAGCCTGTACGACCCGATGCTGTCCAAGGTGATCGCCTACGGTCCCGACCGGGCCACCGCGCTGCGCAAGCTGCGGGCCGCCCTCGCGGACACGGTCACGCTGGGCGTGCCGACCAACGCCGGGTTCCTGCGCCGGCTGCTCGCCCATCCGGCGGTCGTGTCGGGCGAGCTGGACACCGGTCTCGTCGAGCGGGTCATGGACGACCTGGTCCCCACCGACGTACCGGAGGAGGTCTACGAGGCCGCCGCGGCCGTCCGGCTGGAGGGACTGAGGCCGTCCAGGGCGGGGTGGACGGATCCCTTCTCGGTGCCGAGCGGGTGGCGGCTGGGCGGGGAGCACCGTCCGGTCGCGTTCCCGCTGCGGGTGCCGGGGCTCGAACCCGTCACCCGTGAGGTCCGCGGCGCGCACAGCGTCACCGACGACCGGGTCAGCGTCACCCTCGACGGTGTCCGGCACACCTTCGAGCGGGCCGGTGACTGGCTGGGCCGGGAGGGCGACGCCTGGCAGGTGCGCGACCACGACCCGGTGGCCGCCGCCCTGACCGGGGCCGCGCACGCGGGCGCCGACTCGCTGACCGCGCCCATGCCGGGCACGGTGACAGTGGTGAAGGTCGCCGTCGGCGACGAGGTGAGCGCGGGCCAGAGCCTGCTGGTGGTGGAGGCGATGAAGATGGAGCACGTCATCTCCGCCCCGCACGCCGGCACGGTCGCCGAACTGGACGTCACCGCGGGCACGACGGTCGCCATGGACCAGGTGCTGGCCGTGATCGCGCCGCACGAGGAGGAGGCATGACCGTGCGAGGACTTCCGATGACCGTGCCCGCGCCCGGCCTGCCCACCCGGGTCAGGATCCACGAGGTCGGCGCGCGCGACGGCCTGCAGAACGAGAAGAGCACCGTGCCGACGGCGGTGAAGGCCGAGTTCGTGCACCGGCTCGCCGAGGCCGGGCTGACCACCATCGAGGCGACCAGCTTCGTCCACCCCAAGTGGGTGCCCCAGCTCGCCGACGCCGAACAGCTGTTCCCGCTGCTGTCCGGCCTGCCGGTGGAGCTGCCGGTACTGGTGCCGAACGAACGCGGTCTCGACCGGGCCCTCGCCCTGGGAGCGCGTCGGGTCGCGGTGTTCGCCAGCGCCACCGAGTCCTTCGCCAAGGCCAACCTCAACCGCACGGTGGACGAGTCGCTGGCCATGTTCCACCCGGTGGTGGAGCGGGCCAAGGCCGGCGGGGTGCATGTGCGCGGCTATCTCTCCATGTGCTTCGGGGACCCGTGGGAGGGTGCCGTCCCGGTCCCGCAGGTCGTGCGGGTGTGCCGGGCCCTGACCGACATGGGCTGCGACGAGCTGAGCCTCGGCGACACCATCGGGGTCGCCACCCCCGGCCATGTCGAGGAACTGCTGACCGCGCTCGGCGAGGAGGGCATCCCCGTCTCCGCGCTGGGCGTGCACTTCCACGACACCTACGGCCAGGCCCTCGCCAACACGCTGGCCGCCCTACGGCACGGCGTCACCACCGTCGACGCCTCCGCGGGCGGCCTGGGCGGCTGCCCGTTCGCGAAGTCCGCCACCGGCAATCTCGCCACCGAGGACCTCGTGTGGATGCTGACCGGCCTCGGCATCGACGCCGGGGTCGACCTCGGCGCTCTCGTCGCCACGAGCGTCTGGATGGCCGGCCGGCTGGGCCGGCCCAGCCCGTCCCGCACCGTCCGCGCCCTGTCCCACGAGGACGCAGAGGGCCAAGAGGGCCGCGAGGCCCACAAGGAGCAGTGACCGCCATGGACCACCGACTCTCCCCCGAGCTGGAAGAACTCCGGCGCACCGTCGAGCAGTTCGCGCACGACGTCGTCGCGCCGAAGATCGGCGACTTCTACGAGCGGCACGAGTTCCCGTACGAGATCGTCCGCGAGATGGGCCGCATGGGCCTGTTCGGGCTGCCGTTCCCCGAGGAGTACGGCGGCATGGGCGGCGACTACCTGGCGCTGGGCATCGCGCTGGAGGAACTGGCCCGAGTCGACTCCTCGGTGGCCATCACCCTGGAGGCTGGGGTGTCGCTGGGCGCGATGCCGATCCACCTCTTCGGCACCGAGGAACAGAAGCGCGAGTGGCTGCCGCGGCTGTGCTCCGGCGAGATCCTGGGCGCGTTCGGCCTGACCGAGCCGGACGGCGGCAGTGACGCGGGCGCGACGCGTACGACGGCCCGGCTGGACCCGGACACCGACGAATGGGTCATCAACGGCACGAAGTGCTTCATCACCAACTCGGGCACGGACATCACGGGACTGGTCACGGTCACCGCGGTGACCGGCCGCAAGCCGGACGGCAGGCCGCTGATCTCCGCGATCCTCGTCCCGTCCGGCACCCCGGGCTTCACGGTCGCCGCGCCCTACTCCAAGGTCGGCTGGAACGCCTCGGACACCCGCGAGCTGTCCTTCACGGACGTCCGGGTGCCGGCCGCCAACCTGCTGGGCGAGAAGGGCCGCGGCTACGCCCAGTTCCTGCGCATCCTGGACGAGGGCCGCGTCGCGATCGCGGCGCTGGCGACGGGCCTCGCGCAGGGCTGTGTGGACGAGTCGGTGAGGTACGCGAAGGAGCGGCATGCCTTCGGCCGGCCGATCGGCGCCAACCAGGCGATCCAGTTCAAGATCGCCGACATGGAGATGAAGGCCCACACGGCCCGCCTCGCCTGGCGCGACGCTGCGTCCCGTCTGGTGTCCGGCGAGCCCTTCAAGAAGGAGGCGGCCCTGGCGAAGCTGTACTCCTCGACGATCGCCGTGGACAACGCGCGTGACGCCACCCAGGTGCACGGCGGCTACGGCTTCATGAACGAGTACCCGGTCGCCCGCATGTGGCGCGACTCCAAGATCCTGGAGATCGGCGAGGGCACGAGCGAGGTCCAGCGGATGCTGATCGCGAGGGAGTTGGGCTTGGTGGGCTGACGGCCGCGTCAGCCCACCAGGGGAGGCCCGCCTCAGCCGCCCAGCAGGCCGCGCAGGCCCTCGATCAGGTCCCGTACCGGCGTCGCCGCCGCGCCGAGTGCGGCTACGGCGCCGGTGAGGGCGGCCAGGGCCGCGCGCCGCTGGGCGGCGGGGCGGGTGCCGTCGGCGACGACCGGCAGGTTGTCGTCGACGGTCCGGGCGGCCTCCGGGTCCAGGGCGCCGCGCAGTCGGTCGAGTTCGCGCCGCAGCGCCTCGACCGCCTCCTGGGCGGGGAGCGGCTGACCGCCCTTCACGATGCCGACGTTGCGGCTGCCTCCGTTCATGGCCACCTGGTCGCCGCTGCCGTAGCTGTTGAAGGTGTCGCCGCTCACTTCTTCACCATGCCCGTGTTGTGGAGACCGCCGTACATGTTGACCGTGTCCCCGAACTGGTAGTTCTTGGGGTTGACCTGGAGGCTCTCCACCCGGACCTGGAACTCGGCCTCGGGGTTCTCGATGGCGTGGACGATGTAGAGGACGAGCTGCCGCAGTTGGGCCGGGTTGGGCAGGGTCACCAGGGCGGTGGATCCGCTGGAGGTCTCGACGGCCAGGACGTGTTCGTCCGGGGAGACCCACACCTTCACCGTGTGGAAGAGCAGCCCGAGCACCACGGCCACGCCGAGCACCCACACCACCTGCGCGTTGTCGTTCCGGGAGTTGTACGACGAGGAGTTGTCGTTGACCACCTGGACCACGACGAACACCAGGATGGTGATGCCCGTCCATTTGAGGAAGTCGTTGAGCGCTTCCATCCGTTTGGGCTTGAGGACGAAGGTATGGACGCGAGCGACGTTGTGCAGCGGGTAGACCGCCTCTCCGACCCACAGCAGCCGTCTGCTCACCTTCAGCTCGACGGTGCGCCCGTTGCCCGGAGGCGGCGGTACGGGTACCGACGCCCCGAGTGTTCCCTGAGTCTCCACAAGTCCCCCCGTCAGCACATGTACCTGTGGGGACCATTAAGCAATCGAAGGAGTCGGAGCAAGAGGCGATTTACGGTCAACTCGCCCAACCGGCCGACGGGTTGATTGGATCCGAAGGGCGTGGCGGCCTTGCATGACCGGGGTCGGAGGGCCCCGGCCCCTGGACAAGATCTGAGGTTAGGCTAACCTACCTTCGAATTGTCCGGCGGTGATCCGCCCCGTTCGAAAGCAGCCACCTTCATGTCCAACGCCAGAGCCAATCACCTCACCCGTCGCGGCATCATCGCCGCTGGTGGCGCCCTCGGCCTCGGTGCCGTGCTGGCAGCCTGCGGGGACGACGACTCCAAGAGCGGTGGCTCGAAGTCGACGGAGAGTGCCGCCGCCAAGTCCGGCCCCTGGACGTTCAAGGACGACCGCGGTACCACCGTGAAGCTCGACAAGACCCCGGCGAACATCGTCGCCTTCACCGGCGTCGCGGCCGCCCTGTACGACTACGGCATCCAGGTCAAGGCCGTCTTCGGGCCGACCAGAACCACCGACGGCAAGGCCGACGTACAGGCCGGCGACATGGACATCACCAAGGTCGAGGTCATCGGCAACGTCTGGGACGAGTTCAACGTCGAGAAGTACGCGGCCCTCGCGCCCGACGTGCTCATCTCCACGACCTTCGACAACACCGGCACCCTCTGGTACGTCCCCGAGGCCTCCAAGGACAAGATCGCCAAGCTCGCCCCGAGCGTCGCGGTCTCCGTCTACGACCGGCAGCTCACCGCTCCGCTGGAGCGCATGTGGGAGCTGGCCGAGTCCCTGGGCGCCGACATGGCCGCCGCCGCCGACGCCAAGAAGCGCTTCGAGACGGCCGCCACCCGGCTGCGCGCCGCCGCCAAGGCCAAGCCCGAGATCAAGGTCATGGCCGGTTCCGCGAGCGACCAGCTGTTCTACGTCTCCGGCACCAACCTCTCCATCGACCTGGAGTACTTCAAGGCACTCGGTGTGAACTTCATCGAGCCGCCGGAGAGCGCCAAGGCCGAGGGCGGCGGCTGGTACGAGTCGCTGAGCTGGGAGAACGTCGACAAGTACAAGGCCGACATCATCATGATGGACGACCGTTCCTCGACGATCCAGCCGGCCGACATCGCCAAGCCGACCTGGAAGCAGCTCCCCGCGGTGAAGGCCGGCCAGGTCATCCCCCGCTCGCCCGAGCCGATCCTGTCGTACGACAAGTGCGTGCCGCTGCTGGAGAACCTCGCCGAGGCGCTCGAGAAGGCCAAGAAGGTCGCCTGACACGGGTGACCGGGGGCGCGGGTGAGCCGCAGGCCGGCACAGCCGTACGTCCCCGAGAAGGCCGGCTGTCCCTCCCCACACGTCAGGAGCCCGCATGACCACGGCCCTTGCCGCCCCGTTCCGTTTCTTCTCGCTCCAGGTCGTGCGGACGAGGCGGCTCGGTCCGTCCCTGGTCCGGGTGACGTTCGCCGGGGAGGACCTCCGCCACTTCTTCTCCGACGGCTACGACCAGTCGCTGTCGCTGTTCCTGCCGCATCCGGGGCAGGACGCGCCGGCCGTTCCCGTCGAGCTGGGGGACGGCTGGTGGCAGGGCTGGCGTGAACTGCCCGACGACGTACGGGCGGTGATGCGTTCGTACACGCTGCGGGAGCTGCGCCGGGATCCCGACGAGGTCGACATCGACTTCGTGCTGCACACCCCGGCCGGGCCTGCCTCCGCGTGGGCCGACCGGGCGCGCGCCGGTGACCGGGTGCTCCTGCTCGGCCCCGCCGTCGCCGGCAACCGGGCGATCCGGTTCCGGCCGCCGCAGGACACCGATCTGGTGCTGCTGTGGGGCGACGAGACGGCCCTCCCGGCGATCGCGTCGATCCTGGAGTCGCTGCCCGCCGGACAGCGCGTCCGGGCCTGGCTGGAAGTGCACGACCCCCACCACGCGCAGGAGCTGGTGACCTCGGCGGACGCCGAGATCACCTGGCTTGCCGACGGGACCTCCCTCGACGCCGTGCGTGAGGCCGAACTCCCTGCCGCCGAGCGGCCGTACGCCTGGATGGCCGGCGAGTCGGGCTCGGTGAAGGCGCTGCGCCGGCACTTCGTGCGGGAGCGCGGCATCGACCGGCGCCGGGTCACCTTCGTCGGGTACTGGCGCCAGGGCATGACCGAGGAAGAACTGCGCGCCGCCGAGTAGCGACCACCATGCCCGCCGGGGCGGTTGACCGGCGGGCGGCGTGATCACCGTCACGGGCGAAGGCTGCGACCCGATCGCCCAACTCAGATTAGGCTTACCTAAGTTGAATCCGAGGTTCCGCCCCCGTGTCCGTCCCGCGGCGGACCCGTCCCCATCCCCGGAGGACCCCCACGATGCGCTCGCACCTGCTCAATGACACGACCGCGGAGCGGTACCGCCGCACCGTGACCGAAGGAGTCGAGCGGGTGGCAGCCAAACTCGCCGCCACCGACCGTCCGTTCACCGGCATCACGGCCGACGCCCTCGCTCCACGCATCGAGAGCATCGACCTCGACCGGCCCCTGGGCGACACCACGGCGGTACTGGACGAGCTGGAGGAGGTCTACCTCCGCGACGCGGTCTACTTCCACCACCCCCGCTACCTCGCCCACCTCAACTGCCCGGTCGTCATCCCGGCCGTGCTCGGCGAGGCGGTCCTGTCCGCCGTCAACTCCTCCCTGGACACCTGGGACCAGTCGGCCGGCGGCACCCTCATCGAGCGGAAACTGGTCGACTGGACGACCGCCCGCATCGGCCTCGGCCCGGCCGCCGACGGCGTGTTCACCTCCGGCGGCAGCCAGTCCAACCTCCAGGCGCTGCTGCTGGCCCGCGAGGAGGCCAAGACCGACTCCCTGGAGAAACTGCGCATCTTCGCCTCCGAGGTCAGCCACTTCAGCGTGAAGAAGTCCGCCCAGCTGCTGGGCCTCGGCCAGGACGCCGTGGTCACCATCCCCGTCGACCACGACAAGCGCCTGCAGACCGTCGCCCTCGCCCGCGAACTGGAGCGCTGCGCGCAGGACGGCCTCGTCCCCATGGCCGTCGTCGCCACCGCCGGCACCACCGACTTCGGCTCCATCGACCCGCTGCCCGAGATAGCCGGACTGTGCGAGCAGTACGGCACCTGGATGCACGTCGACGCCGCCTACGGCTGCGGCCTGCTCGCCTCGGTGAAGTACCGCGACCGTATCGACGGCATCGAGCACGCCGACTCCGTCACCGTGGACTACCACAAGTCCTTCTTCCAGCCGGTGAGTTCCTCCGCCGTGCTGGTCAAGGACGCGGCCACGCTGCGCCACGCCACCTACCACGCCGAGTACCTCAACCCTCGCCGCATGGCGGCGGAACGTATCCCCAACCAGGTCGACAAGTCCCTCCAGACGACCCGCCGCTTCGACGCGCTCAAGCTGTGGATGACACTGCGCACCATGGGCGCCGACGGCATCGGCCAGCTCTTCGACGAGGTCTGCGACCTCGCGGTGCGGGGCTGGGAACTGCTGGCCGCCGACCCGCGCTTCGACGTCGTCGTCGCGCCGTCGCTGTCCACCCTGGTCTTCCGCTGCATTCCCGCGGCCGTGACCGACCCGGCCGAGATCGACCGCGCCAACCTGTACGCCCGCAAGGCCCTGTTCGCCTCCGGCGACGCGGTGGTCGCGGGCACCAAGGTGAGCGGCCGCCACTACCTGAAGTTCACCCTGCTCAACCCGGAGACGACGGTCGACGACATGGCCGCCGTACTGGACCTGATCGCCGGCCACGCCGAGCAGTACCTGGGAGAGTCCCTTGACCGCGCGTCCTGAAAACCCCGCCGCCACCCACGACTTCGTCGGGATCGGGCTCGGCCCCTTCAACCTCGGCCTCGCCTGTCTGACCGAGCCGATCGAGGAACTCCACGGCGTCTTCCTGGAGTCGAAGCCCGGCTTCGAGTGGCACGCGGGCATGTTCCTCGAAGGCGCGCACCTCCAGACGCCGTTCATGTCCGACCTGGTGACACTCGCCGACCCGACCTCGCCGTACTCCTTCCTCAACTACCTGAAGGAGAAGGGCCGGCTGTACTCGTTCTACATCCGCGAGAACTTCTACCCGCTGCGCGTCGAGTACGACGACTACTGCCGCTGGGCCGCGAACAAGCTGACCAGCGTGCGCTTCTCGACGACGGTCGCCGAGGTGACCTACGACGAGGCCGCCCGGCTGTACGTCGTGAGCACCACGGCCGGCGAGGAGTTCCGCGCCCGCCACCTCGTCCTGGGCACCGGCACCCCGCCGTACGTCCCCGAGGCCTGCGAGGGACTCGGCGGCGACTTCCTGCACAACTCCCGCTATGTGCAGCACAAGGAGCAGCTACAGAAGAAGGACTCGATCACGCTGGTCGGCTCCGGCCAGTCGGCCGCCGAGATCTACTACGACCTGCTCAGCGAGATCGACGTCCACGGCTACCGGCTGAACTGGGTGACGCGCTCGCCGCGCTTCTTCCCCCTCGAATACACCAAGCTCACGCTGGAGATGACGTCCCCCGAGTACGTCGACTACTTCCACGAGCTGCCCGAGCCCACCCGCTACCGGCTCACGGCCGAGCAGAAGGGCCTCTTCAAAGGCATCGACGGCGACCTCGTCAACGAGATCTTCGACCTGCTCTACCAGAAGAACCTCGGCGGCCCGGTGCCCACCCGCCTGCTCACCAACTCGGCGCTGCGCGGCGCACGGTACGAGAACGGCACGTACACCCTGTCCTTCAGGCAGGAGGAACAGGGCAAGGACTTCGAGCTGGCCTCGCAGGGCCTGGTCCTGGCCACCGGCTACAGGTACGCCGAGCCCGAGTTCCTCAAGCCGGTCCGCGACCGGCTGCGCTACGACTCGCAGGGCAACTTCGACGTGGCCCGCAACTACGCCGTCGACACCACGGGCCGCGGTGTGTTCCTGCAGAACGCGGGCGTGCACACACACAGCATCACCAGCCCGGACCTCGGCATGGGCGCCTACCGCAACAGCTACATCATCCGCGAGCTGCTCGGCAGCGAGTACTACCCGGTCGAGAAGACCATCGCGTTCCAGGAGTTCAGCGCATGAGCACCACCTCCGCGGCCGTCGGCCGTCTCACCCTCCGCCCCCTCGACCCCCTGAGGGACGCCGAGCTGCTGCACTCCTGGGTGACGCACCCCAAGGCGGCCTTCTGGATGATGCAGGAGGCCAAGCTGGTGGACGTCGAGCGGGCCTACATGGAGATCACCGCCGACGAGCACCACCACGCCCTGCTCGGGCTGCACGACGGGGTGCCCGCCTTCCTGATGGAGTACTACGACCCGCGCCACCGTGAGCTGGTCGGCCTGTACGAGCCGCGGCCCGGCGATGTCGGCATGCACTTCCTGGTCGCCCCCACCGACCGGCCCGTGCACGGCTTCACGCGCGCGGTCATCACCGCCGTCATGGCACGCCTCTTCGCGGACCCGGCCACCGAGCGGATCGTGGTCGAGCCCGACGTCTCCAACACGGCCGTACAGGCCCTGAACAAGGCCGTCGGCTTCGTCGCGGAACGCGAGATCCAGAAGCCGGAGAAGCCGGCGCTCCTCAGCTTCTGCACACGGGAACGTTTCGTCGCGGCCAC
This sequence comes from Streptomyces sp. ID05-39B, assembly GCF_033794725.1. Classification (NCBI taxonomy): domain Bacteria; kingdom Bacillati; phylum Actinomycetota; class Actinomycetes; order Kitasatosporales; family Streptomycetaceae; genus Streptomyces; species Streptomyces sp. ID05-39B. Next base: position 24,069 of record NZ_JARGEF010000081.1, read on the forward strand.
GGGGGTGCGCGTATGAGCCTCGCCGACGCCGTGGCCCACCTCTCCCCCGAGCGCTGGGAGAAGGCCAACCGCCTGCTGGTCCGCAAAGCCCTCGCGGAGTTCGCGCACGAGCGGCTGATCACCCCCGAACGCACCCCCGACCCCACCGGCGAATCCGCCACCGCGCGCACCGGCGACCCCACCGGCGACCGGTACGTCGTCCGCAGCGACGACGGCCTGACGTACTACCGCTTCACCGCCGTACGCCGCGCCCTCGACCACTGGCAGGTCGACGCCGACTCGATCACCCGCAGCCGCGACGGTGCCGAACTCCCGGTCGCCGCCCTGGACTTCTTCATCGAGCTGAAGCACACGCTCGAACTGAGCGACGAGATCCTGCCGGTCTACCTGGAGGAGATCTCCTCCACCCTCTCCGGTACCTGCTACAAGCTCACCAAGCCGCAGATCCCGTCCGCGGAACTGGTGGAAAGCGGCTTCCAGGCCATCGAGACCGGCATGACCGAGGGCCACCCCTGTTTCGTCGCCAACAACGGGCGGCTCGGCTTCGGCGTCCACGAGTACCTGTCGTACGCCCCGGAGACCGCGAGCCCGGTCCGCCTGGTGTGGCTGGCCGCGCACCGGTCGCGCGCCGCGTTCACGGCGGGCGTCGGCATCGACTACGAGTCGTTCGTCCGGCAGGAGCTGGGCAAGGAGACCGTCGACCGCTTCGACGGCGTCCTGCGCGAGCGGGGCCTCGACCCGGCCGACTACCTCCTCATCCCCGTCCACCCCTGGCAGTGGTGGAACAAGCTCACCGTCACCTTCGCCGCCGAGATCGCCCGCGGCAACCTGGTGTGCCTGGGCGAGGGCGACGACGAGTACCTGGCGCAGCAGTCCATCCGGACGTTCTTCAACCGGACCAGCCCCGAGAAGCACTACGTGAAGACGGCCCTGTCCGTCCTCAACATGGGCTTCATGCGCGGCCTGTCGGCGGCGTACATGGAGGCCACCCCGGCGATCAACGACTGGCTGGCCCAGCTGATCGACAACGACCCGGTGCTCAGGTCGACGGGACTGTCGATCATCCGGGAGCGGGCGGCCGTGGGCTACCGGCACCTGGAGTACGAGGCGGCGACCGACCGCTACTCGCCGTACCGCAAGATGCTGGCCGCACTGTGGCGGGAGAGCCCCGTCGCCTCCCTCCGGGACGGCGAGTCCCTCGCCACGATGGCCGCCCTCGTCCACGTGGACCACGAGGGCAGGTCGGTGGCCGGCGCGCTGATCGAGCGGTCGGGCCTGGCCCCCACCGAGTGGCTGCGCCACTACCTGCGGGCGTACTACACCCCGCTGCTGCACACCTTCTACGCCTACGACCTGGTCTTCATGCCGCACGGTGAGAACACCATCCTGGTGCTGAAGGACGGGATCGTGCGGCGGGCGGTCTACAAGGACATCGCCGAGGAGATCGCCGTCCTGGACCCGGACGCGGTGCTGCCGCCCGAGGTGCGGCGCATCCGGGTCGAGGTCCCCGAGGACACCAAGCTCCTGTCGATCTTCACGGACGTCTTCGACTGCTTCTTCCGCTTCCTCGCCGCCGGTCTGGCCGCCGAGGGGATCCTGGAGGAGGACGGCTTCTGGCGCACGGTCGCCGAGATCACCCGCGAGTACCAGGAGGCGAACCCCGAACTCGCCGACAGGTTCCGGCAGTACGACATGTTCGCCCCCGAGTTCGCGCTGTCCTGCCTCAACCGGCTCCAGCTGCGCAACAACAGGCAGATGGTGGACCTGTCGGACCCGTCCGGCGCCCTCCAGCTGATCGGCACCCTGAAGAACCCGCTCGCCGGGTTCTGACCCACCGACCGGCGGACGCCCCCCGAGTACGGTCCTCGGGGGGCGTCCGTCGTCACCGCCGCCCGGGGCGAACAGGTGATGGAAGAATCCCCCCATGGCGGAAATCATCCAGAAGGACGGCACCTGGGTCTTCGACGGGGATGCCCTGCGGCTGACGCCGGGACGGGACAAGAACGTCGGCCTGCTCCGCAGGACCCTCGGTGAACTCGTCGTACCACTGCGGGCGTTGGCGGGGATCTCGTTCGAGCAGGGCAAGAAGTCGGGCCGGCTCGGGCTGCGGCTGCGGGACGGCGCCTGCCCGCTGCTGCACGCCACCGGCGGCCGGCTCACCGAACCCCACAACCCCTACCGGCTCGTCGTGGAGCCGGACCGCTACGGCGTCGCCGAGTACGTCGTCGACGAGGTGCGCAACGCACTGCTCCTCGACCAGGTCCCGGCCGGGCCGGTGGACGCCTACCTGCTGCCCGGCCCGTCCATACCCCTGTCGGTGTCCGCCGGGGACGGCACCGCGAACTTCGACGGCGAGCGGGTGCGCCTGGAGTGGAACTGGAAGACGGAGGACGCCAAGGCCGCCGGTGGCGCGCGCACCCTGCCCGTCGACGAGATCACGGCCGTGGAGTGGTATCCGTCGGCCGGGCTGGAGAACGGCCATCTGCGCTTCACCGTCCGGGGCGTGCCGGTGAAGACCCCGGCCAAGTACGACCCGAACGCGATCGAGCTGTGGGGCTTCAGGAAGGACCCGCTGATGGCCCTCGTCGCGGCCGCCGTACAGGCCAGGCTGGCGCACCCGGCCGCGGCCCCCGAGGACGCCGTACGGCCGCCCGCGGACGCGCCACGGGCCGTCGCCGCCGCTCCCGCCGCTCCCGCCGAGGACGGTCATGACGCGCTGCTGCGGCGGCTGCGGGAGCTGGGCGAGCTGCACCGCGAAGGCGTGCTGACGGAGGAGGAGTTCACGCTGGCCAAGCAGGCGGTCCTCAAGCGCATGTAGGAGCCCGGCGAGGACGGCCGACCACGTTGCCCCCGAGGTCCCCTACAATCCCCTGCCCGGAATCGGGCAGGATTGTTGCGAAACTCTCGCCGGTACCCCAGGATCTACCGGGTGCACGACGAACTCGTTGATCACCTGACGCGCTCCACCCCCCTCAGCCGGGGTGAGGCCCTGCGGGTGATCCAGGACGTTCTCGCCTACTTCGACGAGACGACCGAGGATTTCGTCCGTCGCCGCCACCGCGAGCTCCAGGCCCAGGGCCTGGTCAACGCGGAGATCTTCGAACGGATCGCGGCGGACCTGACATACCGGGCGGTGGCACCGCCGGAGCCGACACTCCGCCAGCTGCGCCGCATGGTCTACGGCTGACCGGCCGGCCCGGCCCGGGACCAGCCAGAACTACAGAGGGATTGCCTACATATGTGCGGAATCGTCGGATACATCGGGAAGCGTGACGTCGCGCCCCTGCTCCTGGAGGGCCTCCAGCGCCTGGAGTACCGCGGCTACGACTCCGCGGGCATCGTCGTCACCTCCCCGAAGACGGCCGGCCTGCGGATGGTCAAGGCCAAGGGGCGCGTCCGCGACCTGGAAGCCAAGGTCCCGGCCCGCTTCAAGGGCACCACCGGTATCGCCCACACCCGCTGGGCCACCCACGGCGCCCCCTCCGACGTGAACGCGCACCCGCACATGTCGGCCGACCTCAAGGTCGCCGTCGTGCACAACGGCATCATCGACAACGCCTCCGACCTGCGCCGCAAGCTGGAGGCGGACGGCGTCGAGTTCCTCTCCGAGACCGACACCGAGGTCCTCGTCCACCTCGTCGCCCGCTCCCAGGCCGAGAAGCTGGAGGACAAGGTCCGCGAGGCGCTCCGCGTCATCGAGGGCACCTACGGCATCGCCGTCATGCACGCCGACTTCAACGACCGGATCGTCGTCGCCCGCAACGGCTCCCCGGTCGTCCTCGGCATCGGCGAGAAGGAGATGTTCGTCGCCTCGGACATCGCCGCCCTGGTCACCCACACCCGCCAGATCGTCACCCTCGACGACGGCGAGATGGCCACCCTCAAGGCCGACGACTTCCGCACCTACACCACCGAGGGCACCCGCACCACGGCCGAGCCCACCACCGTCGAGTGGGAGGCCGCCTCCTACGACATGGGCGGCCACGACACCTACATGCACAAGGAGATCCACGAGCAGGCCGACGCCGTGGACCGCGTGCTGCGCGGCCGCATCGACGACCGCTTCTCCACCGTGCACCTCGGCGGCCTCAACCTGGACGCCCGTGAGGCGCGCCAGATCCGCCGCGTGAAGATCCTCGGCTGCGGCACCTCGTACCACGCGGGCATGATCGGCGCCCAGATGATCGAGGAGCTGGCCCGTATCCCCGCGGACGCCGAGCCCGCCTCCGAGTTCCGCTACCGCAACGCGGTCGTCGACCCCGACACCCTGTACATCGCCGTCTCCCAGTCCGGTGAGACGTACGACGTGCTGGCCGCCGTCCAGGAGCTGAAGCGCAAGGGCGCGCGGGTCCTCGGCGTCGTCAACGTGGTCGGCTCGGCCATCGCCCGCGAGGCCGACGGCGGCATCTACGTGCACGCCGGCCCCGAGGTCTGCGTCGTCTCCACCAAGTGCTTCACCAACACCACGGTCGCCTTCGCGCTGCTCGCGCTGCACCTGGGCCGCACCCGCGACCTGTCGGTGCGCGACGGCAAGCGGATCATCGAGGGTCTGCGCCGGCTGCCCGCCCAGATCGCCGAGATCCTGAAGGGCGAGGAAGAGATCAAGGAGCTGGCCGAGCAGTTCACCGAGGCCCGCTCCATGCTCTTCATCGGCCGCGTCCGGGGCTACCCGGTCGCCCGTGAGGCCTCCCTGAAGCTCAAGGAGGTCTCCTACATCCACGCCGAGGCCTACCCGGCCTCCGAGCTGAAGCACGGCCCGCTCGCCCTGATCGAGCCCGCCCTGCCGACGGTCGCGATCGTCCCCGACGACGACCTGCTGGAGAAGAACCGCGCCGCCCTGGAGGAGATCAAGGCCCGCAGCGGCCGCATCCTCGCCGTCGCCCACCAGGACCAGGAGAAGGCCGACCAGACGATCATCGTCCCCAAGAACGAGGACGAGCTGGACCCCATCCTGATGGGCATCCCCCTCCAGCTCCTCGCCTACTACACGGCCAAGTCCCTGGGCCGCGACATCGACAAGCCGAGGAACCTGGCCAAGTCGGTGACGGTGGAGTAGTCACTCCCCTCGACACGACGGACCCCCCGTGATGCCACCATCCACGGGGGGTCCGCTCCATTCGCCGGGGAAGCCCAACTCCCCCTCGACGGCCGAAGCGATAACTGAGCAACCCTCACGGCGAGCAACCAGGTCCGCGAGAGCGGCGCCGGTTCAGGCGCAAAGGGGGATCAGCCCGTGGCCGTCACGCCGGGGCGGGCAGCCCGTCGCGGAAGTGCCGTGGGCCAGTGCGCGAGGGCGGCCGTCGCCGCGTACCAGGCGACGGCTCCCGCCGCGACGGCGAACCAGCCGCCGGCCTTGGCGAGACCCTCGTTCTCGGCGAAGTCCGCCACGGCGAGCAGGACGAGGGAGACGAGGAACAGCCCGTAGGTGCCCTTGGCGAGCTGGTCTGCGGCGGTGACCGTGAGGGTCAGCGCGACCAGGGCGAAGAGCAGCAGGAACAGGCCGGCCGCGTTCGCGGAGGCCTGGGCACCGGCCGAGGCGGCCCAGGTGAACCAGAGGGCGCCGACCGCCGAGAAGGCCGTACCCGAGACGGTGTCACGGTCGCGGAAGGCCATCAGGCCGGCGAGGAAGAGGGCGACTCCGCCCACGTACCGGGCGATCGGCACGGCGTCGGCCGCCGTGACGCCGTCGATGAGGGCGGTGTACCCGAGGCCGACGGCCAACAGGGTGACACCCAGGGCGAGTCGGCCGACGACGGTGGTGCTGTTTCCCGCAGAGACGTCGTTGTCCACGGCGGGGCTCCCTTCATGCGTGCGCGCTTGTGCGATGCACGGGTTATGCCCTTCACAAGGGCACAAACCACCTCTACGCACGAGTAGTTTCCCGGGGCGCGCAAGGGAGTTGGAGTTTCCCAGGGCTCATCTCACCTGGGAGAAGGGCGAGTTACGGAATGACGACGACGGGCCGCTTCGCCCGCTTGGCGAGCCGCCCCGCGACCGACCCGAAGATCCGCCCGACGATACCGTGCGTCGAGCCGACGACGATGGCGTCCGCCGCGTACTCCCGCCCCACCTCTTCGAGTTCATGGCAGATGTCACCGCCGCGCTCGACCAGGATCCAGGGCACCTCGGCCAGGTACTCGGCGCAGGCCAGCTCCAGACCGAGCACTTCGGTGCGGTGGTCGGGCACGTCCACGAAGACCGGCGGCTCACAGCCCGCCCACACCGTGGTGGGCAGCCGGTTGGCCACATGGACGATGATCAGGCCCGCGCGGGAACGGTGAGCCATGCCGACGGCGTACGCCAGGGCCCGCTCGCTGGACGTCGATCCGTCGAAGCCGACGACGACACCGTGCTGGAAAGCGGGATCACAGGCGGGGCGTGCCTCTTCCGCCGCCAGGGGCTCGGCCGCCGTGTGATCGGCGACGGGCCGCTTGCGGTCCGCTGGTTCGAAGAATTCGTGACCGGCCATGGCTGTCTCGGCGTATCGATCCTTGTTACGGGTGGGACGAGCGTGAGCGGCGGAGCGTGTCCGGGAATCATCTTCCCCACCCCATACCCCCAAGGGTACGGCGCCACGCCTCCAGGGCCCAGTCCCGCCCACGGTCCGTGGGGGGTTCCAGGGAGCATGCCCGAGGGGCCGCCCGTAACGCAATGGTTGCTGCCCCGTACAGGCGGTTCGCACGGCATTCACCTGCCCGCCCGTCATCCGATGAGTGACCGACCGGTCGAACGGGCGTTGAACCCCCCGAACCACCCCCCAGGGAGG
>NZ_JARGEF010000082.1:0-30614 GCF_033794725.1 Streptomyces sp. ID05-39B
CGTCCGCCCCGTCGATCCGCCGGACCAACTCCCCCGCCTCGGCCTCCAGCGCCGCCTCCCACGTCCCCCTGCCTCCGGCCAGCCGGCGAGCCCGCAACCGCCCCGCGACCGCCCGCAGCAGCGCGCCGTACAGGGGATGGGCCAGCCGGACCGTCGCGTCGTCGTCGGCGTGCACCAGCCCGTCCGCCTCCAGCCGCTCCAGCACCCCCAGGTCCAGCACCCCCAGGTCCAGCCCTTCCAGCCCCAGCGGCAGCGGCTCCGCGAAGGCGAGCCGGTCGAGGATCTCCCGCTCCTCGGGGCGGGGCCGGCCGAGGACGGCGGCGGCCCGCTCCCGCAGCGCAGGTGTGACCGGAACCGGCCCGCGCCACCGCCACTCCGCACCGTCCGGGTCCCGGCGCAGCACCCTTTGATCCCGCACAGCGTCCAGCAGGTCACGCAGCAGACCGAGGTCCCCTCGCGACAGCCCGTGCAGCCGGTTGACGGTGAGCGGTTCCAGGGGGACACCGGCGGCGGTGGCCAGCAACCGGGTGATGTCCTCGCGGGGCAGGGGTTCCAGGGCGAGGCGCGGCAGGAGGTCTCCTGAGCGCAGGCGGGCCACGGCGCCCGGTGCCGGTGCGCCGTCCGTGGTGAGGACCAGCAGCCTGGTGCGCCCGTGGACGGCCAGCTGATGGACGACGGCGGCGGATTCGTCGTCCAGCAGGTGGGCGTCGTCGACCAGCAGCAGCCGTACGCCCGCGAGCAGTTGGACCGCGCGGTGGAGGGTGACTCCCTCGGGCAGGAGATGCGCGAACGCGGCGAAGGCCGTTCGGCGGGTCTCGGGAGTGCCGGCGACCCGCACGCCGTCCGTGCCGCGGACCGCCTCCGCGGCCAGTCGGCTGCGGCCGCATCCGGCCGGGCCGGTCACCACGATGCCGGGCCGCCCGGGGCGCAGTGAGCCGCGGAGCAGCTCCAGTTCCTCGTCCCGGCCGGTGAACGGCCAGGGCGGCGAGGGGAGCGGCCCAAGGGGCCTTGCGTCACGTACGGAAGTCGTCACATCTAAGAGGAGTGCGCATACTCATGCCTGATACAGGGCGACTTGAGTAGCCCCCGACTCACGCCCCCCGGTGGTGTTCCGGGGCAGCCTGGAGCCCATGACCGCCCGCTACTGCTCGCTCGCGCAGCAGCCGGCCCCCGCGTTCGCTCCGGGGCTGGCCGCCGAGCGGCTCGGCGCGCTCATGAGCGGGCGCCGGATGTGGGTCAACGGCACCGTGCTGCACTACTGCTTCCTCGACGCCGAGACCGACGCTTCGGTCATCCCGGTGCCGGGCTCCGGGGGGACCCGGTGGGTGTCGTGGGTCGGGGACAAGACCCAGCAGGACGTGGTGCGCGACGCGTTCGGCGCGTGGCGGGACCTGGGCATCGGGGTGTCCTTCGCCGAGGTCGACGACCGGTCGGAGGCCGAACTGCGCATCGGGTTCCAGCAGGGCGACGGTTCCTGGTCGGCGGTGGGCCGGGACGCGCTGCGGGCCGGCCTGAACGAGCGCACCATGAACTTCGGCTGGGATCTGACCGCGCCCGGGGAGCGCGCGACGGCCCTGCACGAGATCGGGCACGCGCTCGGCATGCAGCACGAGCACCAGAGCCCGTTCGCCGGCATCCACTGGGACGACGAGGCCGTGTACGCCGATCTGGCGGGCCCGCCGAACTTCTGGAGCCGGGACCGCACGTTCTTCAACATCCTGCGCAAGCTGGACCCGGCCGAGGTCAACGGCTCGGTGTGGGATCCGCAGTCGGTGATGGAGTATCCGTTCTCGGCGGGGCTGATCCTGGAACCGGAGCAGTTCCGCGGGGGTGTGCATCCGCCGGGGGCGCTGTCGCCGCTGGACAAGGAGTTCGCGCTCCGCTGGTATCCGCCGCCGGGCGCGCCGCGTCCGCCCGCGCTGGTGCCGTTCCGTTCGGTGCCGCTGTCGCTGGCGGCGGGCGAGCAGGCCGACTTCACCGTCGAGCCGCCGGAGACCCGCGAATACAGCTTCGGCACCTTCGGGGACGGTGACTCGGTGGTCGTGGTCTTCGAGGAGCGGGACGGGGAGCCCCGTTTCCTGGCCGGCCGGGACGACGGGGGCACACCGCACAACGCCACGATCAGGGCCCGGCTCGTCAGGGGCCGCCGCTACTTCGCCCGTGTCCGGCTGTACTCCGGCTGGGGCACGGGAGAGACCGCCGTCATGTGCTGGTGACGGCCCCGACCGCGCCGTACGCGCGAGAAGACCATATTCCGGCGCCGGGGGAAAGCGCCGGCGTCCGTCACCTTCGGGGGAGGGAGACGGGCGCCGGCCGCTTCCGGCGCGGCCGCGGCGCAGGCCGCGGTCAGCCGGCCGCGGTCAGCCGGCCGCGGGGGAACCTCACGCCGCGGGGGACCTCACGGGGCCGCCCGGTGAGCCACACCCCTCTCGTCCGGGTGGGCGTCCGGGTGGGCGTCCGGGTGGGTGAGGCCCCGAACAGGTCGAGCAGCGACACGTAGAAGACCAGCGAGGTGCTCTTGATCATGCCGCCCAGCTGGTTGACGTAGTGGGGGGTGATCGACCGCAGGGCCTGCGGGAAGTCGATCCGCCGGAACTGGCAGCCCTTGAGCAGGCCGAGCGCACAGGACGCCTCGTGCTGCCCTGGTCCGCGGAGAGGATGCCGCCGCGGACCACCTCCGCGGAGTACGCGGCCTCGGGGTTGCCGGTCAGCCGGACAGGGCCCGTGACTGACACTCATGACCGTTCTGGGCCGTAGGTCAAGCCAGTTGCCCGAACGATCGTCAACGCCGGTCCAGGTGATGGACCGGCTCAAACCTGCCTGACTTGCGGTTGTGTTCGCGTTCCGGAGGTCGAGTGGGCGGCCCAGTCCAGGATCTGGACGGCGGATCCGGCGGCCTCCAGGCCCTGACAGCGGGCGTGGTGGCGGCGGTTCACGCCGTCGAGGTCGAGATGGGCACCGAAGGCCGGGTGGGCGGCCAGCCGTCGGGCGTACGCCCACAGGGCGGGGTGTCCGGCGATGCGGCGTACGGCGTCCGCGTCGAGGTGGTGCCGGTGCACGGTGTCGAGCTGGACCAGTGCCACCCACAACTCGACGTCCGCGGCGCTGATCTGATCACCGAGCAGGTAGGGCTGCGAGCCGAGGCCTCGGTCCAGGACGCCGAGCGTGCCGAGCAGCGTGCCGAGGGCCTCGGTACTCCGGGACTCCTCGGCGCCGGCCGCTCCGGCGCGCTGTGCGGCCCCCTCGATGCCCTCGGCGCACATCCGCTCGACGGCCTCGATCTCCGACTCCCTGCCGCACGGGTACAGCGAGGTCCGGCCGCCGCCGAAGTGCCGGGCGAGGTCGCGGGCGATGTCGGGGCCGTGGGTGGAGACGATCCGGCCGGACCAGTCGTCGCTGAGTACCGGCGCGAGGGCGGGTCCGGTGTAGCGGTGGGCGCTGGCCTCGTACAGGGGGCGCAGAGCGCAGTGGCCGCCGTCCGGACAGTCCGGGACGGCGGGCAGGAAGGTGACGGGGCAGGCGTGGTCCAGGCCGAGGAGGCTGTGGGTGACGGCGATGCGCAGACCGTCGGGATCGGCCGGTGACAGGTGGAGCCGGTAGCGGCGCGGCACGGCGTAGTGGCCGCTGCGGGCGTCGCGGCCGATGCGGCCCCGGAAGGCGGGGGCCGGGCGGGCGGACGGGTGGGCGGCGAGTGGTGTGGCGGACATGGCTCTCCCCGGGGGCGGGCGCGCGACGGAGGCGCGGCGGATGCGACGTCGGACGGGAGGGTGAGGACGAGAGGGTGAGGTGGGAGGACGCCGACGGGAGGGTGCCCGGATGGCAGGGTGCAGCCCTGCCCGCCCTTGCGCTTCGGCGGGCACGGTGCCGGCGGGGAAACCGTCGGCAGGGCTCGACGCAGGGGGAGGGGCCGGTTCAGCCCTGGGGCATCGCGCTGCAGACACGCAGCAGGTCGATGTGCCGGCGGGAGGTGAGAAGGGGTGACGACCAGGCCGTGCGGCTCACTCGGCGGGCGACCGTCTCACACCCCATGCGTTTCCCTACCTGTTCACTAGGATTCCAGGTCCGAGTGTCGATCCACCCCCGGCCGCCGTCAAGGGGGCGTCCACCAGGTGAGTCAGGAGGTGATCACGTAATGAGTCGGCAGGCGCGTCAGAAGGGGCGGGCGCCGGGCTCCGGCAGCCTGTACACCGACACATGGGACGGCGACTCGGCGGTGAACTCGGAGCCCGTCCAGTCGGCGTGCCGGGACTCCAGCCGGAAGCCGGCCAGTTGGGCCATCAGGTCGAGTTCGGCGGGCCAGATGTATCGGTGCGGGCTGCGGTCCAGCCGGGCCTGCCGGCCGCCGCTCCCGTCGAACGTGAAGTGGTGCGAGACCACGTGCTGGCGCAGGACGTCGTAGGTGTCCAGGAGTATGTAGCCGGGCTCGGACCGCCCGACGGTCGCCTCACGGCCGGGCGGGAGGCGGCGCAGCTCGGGCACCCACAGCTCGATGACGAACCGGCCGCCGGGTGTGAGGTGGCGGGCGGCGTTGTGGAAGCACGCGACCTGTTCGGCCTGGGTGAGCAGGTTGGAGATCGTGTTGTAGACCAGGTAGACGAGCGTGTACTCCCCCGGTGCGCGGGTCGTCGCCATGTCTCCGACGACCACCGGGATCGCCGTCTCGTCGGCCTTGGTGCGCAGTTGTCCGAGCATCGGCCGGGACAGCTCGACACCGGTGACGGGCACGCCCCGTGCGGCGAGCGGGACCGCCACCCGCCCCGTCCCGATGGCGAACTCCAGAGCCCGCCCGCCGTCGGCGAGTTCGGTGAGCCGGTCGACGGCAGGTCCGAGCACCTCGGGCGCGAACATACCGCTGCCCGGGGTGTCGTAACGGCGGGCGGCGTCTGCGTCCCAGATCTGCTGTTGATCCATGCTCCTCAACGATGGTCAGCCGTCGAGGAGTTGTCCAACCATTTGCCGCCGGGCGGATCTCGCCGGGGGTCTCACGTGCGCGGCTCGGCGCTCCTCGCGAACTCCTCGGCGGCGGCGAGGTCGAAGTCCCCGTGGTCGCTGCCGAGTCCCTGGGCGACCAGGGCCGCCGCGGCGCAGCCGAGGACCGCGGCCCGCGCCGGTGCGTGCCCGAGGGAGACACCGCGCAGATAGCCGGCCGAGAACGCGTCGCCGCACCCGGTCGTGTCGACCACGTCGACGGCGAAGGCGGGGACCGTCTCGCTCCCGTCGGCGCTCACCACGAGGGCGCCGTCGGCGCCGCGGGTCACCGCGACCACGCCCACGCCGGCCTCGCGCAGCTTGCGTACGCCCGCCGCGAGGTCCGGCTCGCCGGAGAAGCCGAGCACCTGGTCCTCGTTGGGCAGCAGATGGTCGATGTGGGGCAGCGCCGCCTCGATCTGCTCGAAGCTGCCGAGCACACCGGGTGCGAGGAGATCCACGGAGGTGACCGTGCCGTGCTCCTTGGCGTACGACAGGATGCGCGCGGCGACGTCGACGCCGATCAGTTCGGGGCCGCCGAGGTGCAGGTGGGTGGCGGCGGCGACGGCGTCCCAGGGCACGTCGTCGAGGCCGTAGGTGATGTTCGCGCCGAGCAGGTGCAGGGAGGGCCGGTCACCGTTGGGGCGGATCGGCAGGACGCTCGCGGAGGTGGCGGTGTCGGTGCGCCGGACGAGGAACTCCGTGTCGATCCCGGCCCGTCGCAGGAGCTGCACGAGCATGTCCCCGGTGGGGTCGGTGCCGATGGCGCCCGCGCCGCGGACCGACGCGCCCAGTTTGGCGAGGGTGAGGGCGGTGCCGCCGGCCGTCCCCGCGGCGGTCATCCTGATGTCCTCGACCAGGGTGGCGCCCTGCCCCTCGGGTATCGCCTCCACGGGCCGGACCAGCACGTCCAGGACGTGCACCCCCATCGTGACGACGTTCATCGGGGCGAGGCTCATCGGTTTCCCTCCTGCACGGGTGGTACGGGGTGGGTGGTGCCGTAGTCCCGGGCCAACGCGGCCTCGATGACGGCGAGTTGCTGCCCCTCGTCGAGGAAGCGGGGACGTCCCATGGCGGCGGCACGCTGGTAGACCCCGCAGGCCCATTCGAGCAGCAGGGCGTGCTCGACGGCCTGGTCGAGGGTCGGCGCGTGGGTGACCGCGCCGTGGTTGGCCATGAGGGCGGCGCCACGTCCGTCCAGCGCGTCGAGCACCGACGCGGCGAGTTCGGGGGTGCCGAAGGTGGCGTACGGGGCGACCCGGACCGTGCCGCCCAGGGCGAGCAACTGGTAGTGGACGCACGGCAGTTCGTCCAGGGCGCAGGACACGGCGGTGGCCATCGGGGCGTGGGTGTGGACGACCGCCGCGGTGCCGTAGCGGCGGTACACGCCGAGGTGCAGTTCCAGTTCGGAGGTGGGGCGCAGGGTGCCGGCCACGACCGTGCCGTCGAGGTCGACGACGGTCACCTGGTCGGGGGTGATCCGGGCGAGGACCGCTCCGGTCGCCGTGACGGCGACCCGGTCACCCACGCGCATGCTCACGTTTCCCGCCGTGCCGATGAGGAGGCCTTCGGCCGCCAGCCGCCGGCAGGCGTCGGCCACGGCGGCCCGCTCCTGACCCAGCGCGGAGCTTGAGTCGGTCATGGGCGCGACGGTAGCGTAAACATGAAACAAAGTCACCTTCACGTTCGGAGGCAGTTCTTGAGTCCGGCAGACGCGGATCAGGGCGCCGTTCCGCTGCGCCGCACCCCCCGGCAGGCACGCAGCCGGGCCCGGCTGGCGCTGGTGCTCCGGGCCGCCGAACGCGTACTGGTCGCGGAGGGGGTCGAAGCCCTGACGACGACGCGGGTGGCGGCCGAGGCGGAGATCTCGGTCGGCTCGCTCTACCAGTACCTGCCCGACCGCGACGCGCTCATCGACGCCCTGGCGGCGGGATACTTCGCGCGCATCGAGGCGGCCATGGACGACCTGGTGCGGGCCGCCGCGGCCGAGCGGTGGGAGGACCCCGTGGGCGTGCTGCTGGACGCGTTCGCCGGCATCTACCGCACCGAACACGGGTTCCGCGCCCTGTGGTTCGGCAGCGGGCTGACCGAGCGGACCCGGGCCGCCGACCGCGAGCACAAACGCCGGATGGCCGACGGCGTCCGCCGGGTCCTGCTCGCCCTGGACATGGCGGACGACGACGAGGCGCTGGCCCGCGCCGGCCAGGCGGCGATCCTGGCGGCGGACGCCCTGGCCCAGGAGGCGTTCCGGCGGGACCCGGCGGGGGACGCGGCACTGCTGGAGGAGGCGAAGGTGATGCTGCGGGGGTATCTGGGGGCGGTGGTGGCGCGGTACCCGTCGCGCGAGGGCGAAACCTGAGCCACGGACCGGCCCGTGACCGGCCAGGGTCCGGCCAGGGACCGGCTCGTGGTTCGGTGACCGCCCGGGTACGGCGAAGGCCGCCTCCTCGTCCGAGAAGACGGCCTGCGACCACCTCATGTGGTCGGGACGACAGGATTTGAACCTGCGACCCCTTGACCCCCAGTCAAGTGCGCTACCAAGCTGCGCCACGTCCCGTCGCGCTCCGGTGAACCCTGGGAACGCGCAGGTGAACACTACCGTACGCGTGCGGGTGCCAGGGCCGCCGGCGGCGGGGGCGGCACCGGGGAAGCGGTGGGGCCCTTCCCGGTCACTCGGGCGCGACATGCGGATTTTCCTCGGCAGCGACCTACGGCCGGACCTTTCGGCCGCCGTTTCGGACATGAGCTCCAAAGGAACCCATTTCCTTCGGTCGTGCACGTTTCAACAATGTGTGGGCCGGATGAACGGGCCCGGCGAGAAAAGCAATAGATCCGTTTTCCTACGCCGTGGCCTTTTCTCCGAGGGTGACCGAATCAATACGGCGGGAAACCGGGCGGTCGTTCAAACGTTGACTGGCGAGTAATAACCGCACTACCTTCGACGCGCTTCGAACAAGCGCTTTTCACGGCCTTCCGCGGTGATCCTTTCCCGCCGGAATCCCGGTGCACGCCTTTGCCGTCCCGAACCCCCCACCGTGCAGTTTCACCCTTGATTCGGAGAATCAATGACGTCCACTGTGCGCTCCGAGGACATGATCATCGGCATCACCCCTTTCGGCGAGCCCGATGCCGGGCTCGCTCTCGCGGTCGCCGGGGCCGGCGGCCTCGGCGTCCTCGATCTCGGCGACGGCGGCCGAAGATCGCGCGAGGCGCTGGCCCGATTGCGGCGCTCCGCGCCGGGCGGCTTCGGCGTCAGGATCGCCGCGCGCTGCCGCCTGACCCCCGCCGGCCTCGGAGCCGACGGCCCGCACACCGTGGTCCTGGCGGCCGACGCGCCCTGGCCGGTCGCCCACCTCACGGCGCGGCACCGCGTCCTCGTCGAGGTCACTGATCTGGCGGGCGCGCGGGAGGCCGTGGGCGCCGGGGCGCACGGCCTGATCGCGCGGGGCGGCGAGTGCGGCGGGCGCACCGGCACCCTGAGTACCTTCGTGCTGCTCCAACAGCTGCTCTCAGCCGGCGAGTTGGGCGTCCCGGTGTGGGCCTGCGGGGGCATCGGACCGCACACGGCCGCAGCCGCCGTGGCCGGCGGGGCGGCCGGTGTCGTCCTCGACGGACAGCTCGCGCTGCTCGCCGAATCCGCCCTGCCGGAGGCCACGGCCGCCGTACTGCGCCCCCTGGACGGCTCGGAGACCGTCGTCGTGGCCGGTCACCGGGTGCTGCTGCGCCGGGGCCCCGACGCCCCGCGCCTGCCGGCGGACGCCGGACCGCGGGAGGTCGCGGCGCTGCTCGGTGCGCGGGACCCGCGCACCCAGCTGCTGCCGGTGGGCCAGGACGGCTTCCTCGCCGCCCGGTTCGCCGACCGCTGGGGTGACGTACGGCGGACGGTTCGGGCGGTGCGGGACGCGGTGCGCGAGGCCCTGGGCGGCGAGTCGACCGTACGGGCGCTGGCGGACGGGTCGCCGATGAGCCGGGCGCTGGGCACCCGGCTGCCGGTCGCGCAGGGGCCGATGACGCGGGTCAGTGACGGGCCCGCCTTCGCGGCTGCGGTCGCGGCGGACGGGGCGCTGCCGTTCCTCGCCCTGGCGCTGGCGGACGGTGAGCGGACACGGGAGATGCTGGCCGGGACGCGCGACGCGGTGAACGGCAGGCCCTGGGGCGTCGGCGTGCTCGGCTTCGCACCGCAGGACGTACGGGCCGCACAGCTGGAGGCCGTACGGGAGTTACGGCCGACGCACGCCGTCATCGCGGGCGGGCGGCCCGCACAGGCGCAGGCGCTGGAGCGGGACGGGATCCGGACCTTTCTGCACGTGCCGTCGCCGGGGCTGCTGCGGCAGTTCCTCCAGGCGGGTGCCCGGCGGTTCGTCTTCGAGGGCTCGGAGTGCGGCGGGCATGTCGGACCGCGCGCGAGCTTCCCGCTGTGGGAAGCCCAACTCGCCGTCCTTGAGGACTACGTGGACGAGGGGGGTGACGCCGGGGAGGTCGAGGTGTTCTTCGCGGGCGGCGTGCACGACGAGCGGTCGGCCGCGATGGTGGCCGCGCTCGCCGCGCCGCTGACCGCGCGCGGGG
Organism: Streptomyces sp. ID05-39B; assembly: GCF_033794725.1. Taxonomy (NCBI): domain Bacteria; kingdom Bacillati; phylum Actinomycetota; class Actinomycetes; order Kitasatosporales; family Streptomycetaceae; genus Streptomyces; species Streptomyces sp. ID05-39B. The sequence continues at coordinate 9,535 of NZ_JARGEF010000082.1, forward strand.
CGGCCGTGGGCGTCCTGATGGGGACGGCGTACCTGTTCACCGAGGAGGCGGTGGCGCACGGCGCGATCCGGCCGCTGTTCCAGCGGCAGGTGCTCGACGCCGACCGCACCACCCTGCTGGAGTCCGCTCCGGGGCACGCCACCCGCTGCGTGCCCAGCCCGTTCGCCGCCGGCTACCGCGAGGAGGAGGCCCGGCTGCGCGCCGAGGGTGTCCCCGACCGGCGGCTCTGGGAGGAGCTGGAGCGCCTCAACGTCGGCCGGCTGCGTCTCGCCAGCAAGGGCACGACACGGCAGGCGGACGGCACCCTGGCACCCGTCGACGAGCGACGGCAGCTCGCCGAGGGGATGTTCATGGCCGGCGAGGTGGCCGTACTGCGGTCGGCGACCACGACGGTCGCCGCGCTGCACACGTCCGTGACGGAGGGAGCCGCCGCGTTCCTGTCCCGCCGGGCCGCCGGACTCGGCGTCGAGGAGGCTCCCCGCCCGCAGACGCCCGCGCCGCTCGACGTCGCCGTCGTCGGCATGGCCTGCATGTTCCCGCAGGCGCCCGACCTGCCCACCTTCTGGGCCAACGTGGTCGGCGGCGTGGACGCGGTCGGCGAGGTCCCGGCCGACCGCTGGGACCCGGCCGTGCACCACGACGGGGCCACCTCGTCGAAGTGGGGCGGCTTCCTGCCGCCGATCCCCTTCGACCCGCTGCGCTACGGCATCCCGCCCACCTCCCTCGGCCACATCGAGCCGGTCCAGCTGCTGTCCCTGGAGGCGGCCCGGCGGGCCCTGCAGGACGCCGGATACGGCGACGGGGGACGGGAGTTCGACCGGTCGCGCACTTCGGTCGTGTTCGGCGCGGAGGCCGGCAGCGACCTCTCCAACGCGGCCACCCTGCGGGCCGTCCTGCCCTCCTACTACGGGAAGGTGCCGCAGGGCCTCGACGAGCAGCTCCCTCAGCTCACCGAGGACTCGTTCCCCGGCATGCTCGCCAACGTCATCTCCGGCCGGATCGCCAACCGGCTCGATCTCGGCGGCGCCAACTACACCGTCGACGCCGCCTGCGCCTCCTCGCTGGCCGCCGTCGACGTGGCCTGCAAGGAACTCCTCGGCGGCACCAGCGACATCGTGCTGTGCGGCGGCGCCGACCTGCACAACGGCATCAACGACTACGTCCTCTTCTCCTCCGTGCACGCCCTGTCCCCCACCGGACGCTCCCGCGCCTTCGACGGCTCGGCCGACGGCATCGCCCTCGGCGAGGGCGTGGCCTGCGTGGTCCTCAAGCGGCTCGCGGACGCCGAACGCGACGGCGACCGGATCTACGCCGTCATCAAAGGCCTCGGCTCCTCCAGCGACGGCCGCTCCCTCGGGCTGACCGCGCCCCGCCCCGAGGGCCAGCGGTCCGCGCTGGAGCGCGCCTACCGGGGCGCGGGCATCTCTCCGGCGCAGGTCGGTCTCGTCGAGGCGCACGGCACCGGCACGGTGGTCGGCGACCGCACCGAACTCGCCGTTCTCGGCGAAGTGTTCAGCGAGGCGGGCGCCCAGCCGGGGAGCTGTGTGATCGGCTCGGTCAAGTCGCAGATCGGGCACACCAAGTGCGCCGCCGGGCTGGCCGGCCTCATCAAGACGACGCTCGCGCTCTACACGGGCGTACGGCCGCCGACACTGCACGTGGAGGCGCCCAACGCGGCCTGGGAGGCGGACAGCAGCCCGTTCGCCTTCCACTCCGAGGCCCGGCCGTGGGCCGCGCCCGCCGCCGAACGCCTCGCCGGGGTCAGCGCGTTCGGCTTCGGCGGCACCAACTTCCATCTGGTGCTGGGCGCGCACACCGGCGGGGTGACGCCGGGGCGGGGACCGGACGCCTGGCCTGCCGAACTGTTCGTGTTCCGCGGCCGCGACGAGACGTCGGCCCGTCGCGCCGTCGAGGACCTCCTGCGGGTCGCCGGGGCCGACGGCCGCCCGTGGCGGCTGCGCGACCTGGCGCTCGGTGCGGCACGGAGGTCGGACGCGAGCACGGACCCGGCGCGGTTCGCGGTGGTCGCGAGCGACGTGGACGACCTCACCGGGAAGCTGCGGACCGTCCTCGACACCCCGGACGGCGCCGCCACCACCCCCGCTCGCGGGATCCACCGGGCCGACGCCGAGCCCGACGGGGGCGGCAAGGTCGCCTTCCTCTTCCCCGGCCAGGGCAGCCAGCGCCCCGGCATGCTCGCCGAACTGTTCGTCACCTTCCCGCAGTTGCGGCCCTACCTGGAGCTGGGCCGGGCCCACGCGGACGCACTGTATCCGCCGGCCGCGTTCGACGAAGCCGCCCGTGACCGGCAGCGGGCCGCGCTCACCGACACCCGGGTGGCGCAGCCGGCCCTCGGCATCGCCGGGCTCGCCGCGCACGCCCTGCTCACGGCCGCCGGCGTGGAGCCGGACATGGCCGCCGGGCACAGCTACGGCGAGCTGGTCGCCCTCTGCGCCGCCGGCGCCCTCGCCCCCGAAACACTGCTGGAGCTGAGCACCGAGCGGGCGGCGGCGATCCTCGGGGCCGCAGGGGAGGACCCGGGGACCATGGCCGCGGTCACCGCCGGTGCCGAGGAGACCGAACAGGGACTCAAGGCGGCGGGCGCACCCGACACGGTCGTCGTCGCCAACCGCAACTCCCCCCGCCAGACGGTGGTGTCCGGTCCGACGGACGCGGTCGCGCAGGCCGTACGGCTGTTGCGCGAGGCCGGGCTGAGGGCCCAGCGGATCCCCGTGGCGTGCGCCTTCCACAGCCCGCTGGTCGCCGGAGCCGGTGACCGCTTCGCCGAGGCGCTCGCGGCCCGCCCGGTGCACGCGCCCGAGTTCCCGGTCTGGTCCAACCGCACCGCCGCGCCCTACACCGCCGACGCGGACGCGGTCCGGGCCGAACTCGCCGCGCAGATCGGCGCCCCCGTCTCCTTCACCGAGCAGATCGAGGCGATGTACGAGGCGGGCGCGCGCGTCTTCGTCGAGGCCGGTCCCGGGTCGGTGCTGACCCGGCTGGTCGGACAGATCCTCGGCGAGCGCCCGCACACCACCGTCGCCTGCGAGCCCCGCCCCGGCGGCGGCCTGCGTGACTGGCTCGACGCCCTCGCCCGGCTCGCCGTCGCGGGGCTGCCGGTGCGCACCGGAGGCCTGCTGCGCGGCCGGGACGCCGTCGACGCGGTCCGCACCCCCGTCCCCAAGGTCCCGGGCTGGACGGTGGACGGGCAGCTCGTCCGCACCGCCGCCGGTGCCCTCCTCCCCGGTGCGCTCGCACCGGCCCGACGTGTCGTGGACATCAAGGAGACGACTGTGACGACCGACCCCCCGCACGGTGTCCCCTCCGACCGGGACGCGCTCGTCTCCGAGTTCCTGCGCACCAGCCGGGAGATGATCGCGGCCCAACGGGACGTGCTGCTCACCTACTTCGGCGGCACCCCCGGTGCGCCGGTCGCCGGTCCGGTGGCCGGTCCCGTGCTCGTGCAGGCGCCGATCCCTGCCGTCGAGGCCGTGCCGCAGGCTGCTTCCGCGCTTTCCGTCGCGGCACCGCCGCCGGACCCGGAGCCCGCGCCGCAGGCCACCGGGCCCGTCGACGTCGGGCAGCTGGTCCTGGAGATCATCAGTGAACGCACCGGCTATCCCGTCGACATGATCGAACCCGACCTCGATCTGGAGGCGGACCTCAGCATCGACTCCATCAAGCGGGCCGAGATCGCCGGTGAGCTGGCCAGGCGGCTGGGCGCCGGCGGCGGCGCGGACCTCACCTCGATGGACGACGCAGAACTGGAGGAGCTGGCGAAGGCGCGTACGGCGGCGGCGGTGACCGGCTGGCTCACGGCCCGGCTGGGCGCGCCGACGGCCCCACAGGTGTCATCGGCACCGGTCGAGTCGACGCCCGTAGAGTCGCCCGGCTCGGACGCGGTGACCGGTGAGCCGCCCCGGCGGCACGTCCTGCGCCCGGTGCTCCTCGACGCCGTCGGCGGGCCCGACCCCGCCGCCCTGATCGCCGGCACCCGCTGGATGCTGCTCGGTGACGCGCCCGAAGTGGCCGCCCGATTCTTGGAGTTGGGCGCCGAGGTCGCCGTACGCGGTCGTGGCCATGTACTCGGGGACGGGGACGGGGACGGGCCGGTGGACGGAGTGGTGTACCTCGGGGCCCTCTCCGGCGACGGAGCGACCGTGCTGCCGGACGCGTTCCCGGTGCTGAAGGCGGCCCTGTCGCACGGACCCCGGTGGCTGCTGGCCGTCCGGCCCTCCGGCGGCGACGCACGCTCGGCGGGGCTGCGCGGCTTCTTCCGTACCGTGGCGCGCGAGTACCCGCAGACGGTGGCGCGGGTCGTCGACCTCGCCGAGGTGTCGCCCGCCGCCGTCGCGGACGCCGTGATCGGCGAGGCCGTCGCCCCGGACCGTACGCCGGTCGTCGTGCGGTCGGATGCCGGACGGTACGGGTTCGAGCTGGTGGAGGCGCCGCTCGGCGCGCTCGGCGGCACGGGCGCCGGACCGGCCGGGGACGGCGTGGCGGAGGCCGCCGCGCTGGGCCTGGACCGGGACTCGGTGGTGGTGCTGGCGGGCGGGGCGCGGGGCATCACCGCGCAGTTCGCCGCCGCGCTGGCCGGCGCCGCCCGCTGCCGCCTGGAACTGCTCGGCCGCACCCCCGCCCCCGACGGCCCGGAGGACGCGGACACGGCCGCCGCCCGCACCCCGGCACAACTGCGCGCCGCGCTCGCCGCGCGCGGCGGGGCGAAGCCGGCCGACATCAACCGGGCCGCCGGACTCCTGCTGGCCCAGCGGGAGATCAGGGCGACGCTGGAGGAACTGGCGGCGCTCGGCAGCCGGGCCCACTACCGCTCGGTCGACTTCCGTGAGCCGGACGCCGTACGCCAGGCGGTCAAGGAGATCCACGCCGAGCACGGCCGCCTCGACGGCGTGGTCCACGCGGCCGGGGTCATCGAGGACCGGCTCATCGCCGAGAAGAGCGCCGAGTCCTTCCAGCGGGTCTACGGCACGAAGGCCACCGGCGCCCAGGCCCTGCTCACCGCGCTGGAGGAACTGCCCGCCGCGCCCGCGTTCACGGTGCTGTTCGGCAGCATCTCCGCCGTCCTCGGCAACCGCGGCCAGGCCGACTACGCGGCGGCCAACGACGCCCTGGAGTCCCTCGGTGCCGCCTTCGCCGCCCGCACCGGACGCCGTGCGCTGACCGTGCACTGGGGGCCGTGGGCGCCCGCCGCCGGGCACGCCGGCATGGTGGGGGCGGAGCTGGCCCGCGAGTACGCCCGGCGCGGCATCCGGCTGATCGACCCCGAGGAGGGCACAGCGGCGCTGCTGCGGGAGCTGGCCTGGGGCGAGGAGTCCACGACGGCCGTCGTCCACACCGCCTCGGGCTGGTGAGCGCGGCCGTGACGCCCCGTCAAGTGCCGGTCGCTGTCGTCGGGATGGCGGTGCTGCTGCCGGGCGCCCCCGACCTGGACACCTACTGGCGGAACCTGCGGGACGGGGTGGACGCCGTCGGCGAGGTGCCGGAGGGACGCTGGGACGCGGACTACTACCACCCCGGCACCGCCTCCGAACCGGCCGTCGCGGACCGGGTGTACGCCCGGCGTGGCGGATTCGTGGACGGGCTCGCGCAGGTCGAGGTCACCCGGTTCGGGATCATGCCGAACTCGGTGGCGGGGACCGAGCCCGACCAGCTCATCGCGCTGCACGTGGCCGCCGCCGCCCTCGACGACGCGGGCGGCACGGACCGCCTCCCCGACCGGCAGCGGATCGGTGTCGTCCTCGGCAGGGGCGGCTACCTCACACCGGGCCTGGTCCGGCTAGACCAGCGGGTGCGGACCGCCGGACAGCTGGTGCGTACCCTGGGAGAGCTGCTCCCCGACCTGACGACCGGCCAACTCGACCAGGTGCGGGAGGCGTTCACGGACCGGCTGGGCTCCGACAGCCCCGAGTCGGCGATCGGTCTGGTGCCCAACCTGGCGGCCTCCCGGGTCGCCAACCGGCTCGACCTGCGCGGCCCCGCCTACACGGTGGACGCGGCCTGCGCCTCCTCCCTGATCGCCGTCGACCAGGCGGTGGGCGAACTCGCCACCGGCCGCTGCGACCTGATGCTCGCCGGAGGGGTCCACCACTGTCACGACATCACGCTGTGGAGCGTGTTCTCCCAGCTGCGCGCCCTCTCCCCCAGCCAGCGCATCCGGCCCTTCCACCGGGACGCCGACGGCATCCTGATCGGCGAGGGCACGGGCGTGGTCGTCCTCAAGCGGCTGGCGGACGCCGAGCGCGACGGCGACCGGATCTACGCCGTCGTCCGGGGCACCGGTGTGTCGAGCGACGGCCGGGCGGCCGGACTCGTCAACCCCGATCCGGGCGGCCAGGCACAGGCCGTACGGCAGGCGTGGCGGGCGGCCGGGATCGACCCGTCGGCTCCCGGTTCGATCGGCCTGCTGGAAGCGCACGGAACGGCGACGCCGGCCGGTGACGGTGCCGAACTGGCCACACTGGCCGAGGTGTTCGGGCCCGGCGACGGCGAGGCCGTGCTGGGTTCGGTCAAGTCCATGATCGGGCACATCATGCCGGCCGCCGGGATCGCCGGGCTGGTCAAGGCGGCCCTCGCGGTCCATCACGCCACCCTGCTGCCCACCCTGCACTGCGACGACCCGCACCCGGCGCTGGCCCGCACCCGCTTCCGCACCCTGGAGAAGGCCGTCCCCTGGGAGACCAGCCCGGACCAGCCGGTACGGCGGGCCGCGGTCAACGCGTTCGGGTTCGGCGGGATCAACGCCCACGTGGTGCTGGAGGAGCCGCCCGGAGTGCGCGCACCCCTTCCCGTCCCGCGGGTCACCGAGCCCGAGCCGGTCCTGCTCCTCGCCGCCGCCTCGACCGGGGCCCTCGCCGCGCTGCTGGACGCCGACGACAGCGCCGTACGCGCCGCCGGACTCGATCCGGACCGTCCGCATCCGCAGGCCGGGCCGGTCCGGCTGGGCATCGTCGACCCGTCCGCCAGGCGCCTCGCCCTGGCCCGGCGCGTGGTCGCCAAGGGACGGGCCTGGCACGGCCGCAGCGACGTCTGGTTCCGGCCGGCCCCGCTCCTGGGCGCGGGCGGCGGGAAGCTGGCGTTCCTCTTCCCCGGCCTGGAGGGCGACTTCACCCCCCGCGTGGACGATGTCGCCGCCCACTTCGGGCTGCCCGCCCTCACGGTCGCCGGGGACGGGGCGGGCGGCCTCGGCCGGCACGGTCTCGGCGTCGTCGCCGTCGGCCGTCTCCTCGACACCGCGCTGCGCCGGACCGGCATCGTGCCCGACACGGTCGCCGGGCACAGCCTCGGCGAGTGGACGGCGATGGCCGCGGGCGGCCTCTACGCGGGAGACGAGGTCGACGCCTTCATGGCGGGCTTCGATCCCGAGGCCCTCACCGTGCCGGGCCTCGCCTTCGGGGCGATCGGCGCGTCCGCCGAGCGGGTGCTCGCCGCACTCCGGGAGGAGGAGTGGACCGGGGCGGGCCTGGTGCTCTCCCACGACAACGCGCCCGGCCAGTCGATGGTGTGCGGGCCGGACGCGGCGGTCGAGGAGTTCGTGCGGGTGTTCCGTGCGCGGGGCGTGCTGAGCCAGGTGCTGCCGTTCCGGTCCGGCTTCCACACGCCGATGCTGGAACCCCACCTCGGCCCGATCAAGGAGGCCGCCGGACGGTTCCGCCTGCACCCGCCGCACACCCCCGTGTGGTCGGGTACGACCGCCGCGCCCTTTCCCGAGGACGAGGCGCGGGTACGCGAACTGTTCGTCCGGCACCTGCTGGAACCCGTCCGTTTCCGGCAACTCGCCGAGGCCCTGCACACCTCGGGCCACCGGGTGTTCGTCCAGGTCGGACCGGGCGGGCTCGGCTCCCTCGTCGGCGACACCCTCGGCGCCCACGACCATCTGGTGGTCGCCGCCAACTCCCCGCACCGCACCGGCCTCGCCCAGCTCCGCCGGGTGTCGACCGCACTGTGGGCGGCGGGCGCGGAGGTGGCCCCGGCGCTGACACCGACGGACCGCGCCGGCACCGTACGGCCGCGACGGCAGCCGGTCCAGCTGGATCTGGGCGGTGGGCTGGTGTCGCTGACGCCCGCCCGACTGGCCCCCATACGGGCTGGGTTGAGACGCAAGGCAGGCCCGGCGACCCCCGCCCTGGACGCGCTGGTCCCCGGCTCCGCGATCGCCGCCGAGTTGTCCGCGCTGCTCCAGGACACGGCGGACACGGCGGCGGCCCTGCTGACGGGACCGGCCCGCAGCAACCGCGACAACGGCGACAGCAGCAACCGCGCAGGCGTCGCGGCCGCCCCGCACCACACCACCGTCCGGGTCTCCCCCGAGACGATGCCCTACCTCCTGGACCACTGCTTCTTCCCGCAGCGGCCGGGCTGGCCGGACGTCTTGGACCGGTGGCCGGTGGTCCCGGCGACGACGATCGTGCAGCACATCATGGACACGGCACGGGAGGCGGCGCCCGGCCGGCTGCCGGTCGCCGTGCACAGGGCCCGGTTCGAGGAGTGGCTCACCGCCACGCCCGCCGTCGACGTCCCGGTCACGGCGGTCCCCGAGGGCCCCGACCGGCTGGCCGTCTCCTTCGGCCCGCGGGCCCGCGCCACCGTCGAACTCGGCGCCGCCCACCCGGCCCCGCCGGCGCCCTGGCCGGCCGACCCCGTCTCCGAACGCGTCCCGGAGCACACGGCCGCCCAGCTCTACGACGAGCGCTGGATGTTCCACGGCCCGGCCTTCCAGGGCGTCACGGAGCTCACCGCGATCGGCGACCGGCATGTCCGGGGCGTGATCACGACCCCGCCCGCGCCCGGCGCGCTGCTGGACAACGTCGGCCAGATCCTCGGCTACTGGATCATGGCGACCCGCACGGCCCGGACCGTCGTGTTCCCGGTCGGCATGCGCGAGATGCGCTTCTACGGGCCGCATCCGGCGCCCGGCACCGAGGTGGCGTGCCTGGTGCGGATCACCTCGCTCACCGACACCCTGCTGGAGGCCGACGTCCAGCTGACGGTCGACGGCACGGTGTGGGCGCAGCTGTACGGCTGGCAGGACCGCCGCTTCGACAACGACCCGAAGACCCGTCCCGTCGAGCGCTTCCCGGAGCGCAACACGCTCTCCGAGGCCCAGCCGGGCGGCTGGTCGCTGCTGCACGAACGCTGGCCCGACCTGGCCTCCCGCGAGCTGATCATGCGCAACTCGCTGGCCGGGCCGGAACGCGTCCGGTACGCGGAGCACGCCCCGCGCGGTCGCCGGCAGTGGCTGCTGGGCCGGATCGCCGTCAAGGACGCCGTACGGCAGTGGCTGTGGGACCAGGGCGAGGGGCCGGTCTTCCCCGCCGAGCTGCGGGTCCACAACGACGAGGCGGGCCGCCCGTACGTCACCGGGACGCACGGCCGGGTCCTGCCGGCCCTGGACGTGTCGCTGGCGCACTGCGCGGAGGCGGGGGTCGCGATCGTACGGCCCCACACCCCGGGGCCGGGGCCCGGCATCGACATCGAGGAGGTCACCGAGCGCACTCCGCAGACCCTGGCCGCCGCCCTCGGCTCCGACGAGCTGCGGCTGCTGCGCGCCCTGGCGTCCGACGGGTCGGAAGCGGTGTGGTTCACCCGCTTCTGGGCGGCGAAGGAGGCCGTCGCCAAGGCGGAGGGAACCGGGTTCGGCGGGCGGCCACGGGACTTCGCCGTCCTCGACGCCGGCCCGGCCGGCGACCGGCTGACCGTCGCGGGCCGGCTGGAGCGCGCCTACACCGTGCACTGCGCCCCGGCCGCCAACCCGCCCCACCTGCCGGAGCGCACCTATGCCGTGGCCTGGACGACGGGTCCCGCCGAAGCGAAGGAGAACCACCGATGACTCCGCACACCTTTGGCGCCGCCGACGAGGCGACCGTCCTCGCCGACCTCACCGGGCTGCTCGCCCGGCTCATGGAGGACGAGTACGGCCTCGACGACCTCGTGATCGGCCCGCACACGACCTTCAACCGCGACCTGGAACTGGAGAGCATCGACCTCGTCACCCTGGCCGGGCTGCTCCAGGAGCGGTACGGCGACCGGGTCAACTTCGCCGAGTTCCTGGCCGGCATGGAGTTCGACGAGATCATCGAGCTGACCGTCGGACGCCTCGTCGAGTACGTCGTGGCGAGCCTGAAGACCGCGGAGGCGAGCTGACCATGGCCATGGTCGACACCGGCGCCCTCCGGTTGCACGTGCAGCGGATCGGCCCCCGCGACGGCCGGCCGGCCACCGCCACCCTCGTACTGGTGCACGGCCTGCTCACCGACAGCCTGGCCAGCTACTACTTCACCGTGGCCCCCGCCTTCGCCGCCGCGGGCCTGGACGTCGTCATGTACGACCTGCGCGGCCACGGCCGCAGCGAACGCCCCGCCGACGGCTACACCCTGGACGACGGCATCGACGACCTGGAGGCGCTCCTCGACCGCCTCGCGGTGACCGGCCCGGTGCATCTGGTCGGCAACTCCTACGGCGGGACGGTCGCGTTCGGTTACGCGGCCCGGCATCCGGAGCGGGCCGCCAGCGTCACCCTGATCGAGTCCGAACCGGCCACCCCCGCCTGGGCGGTGAAACTGGGCGGCATCCTGGACCGGGTGGTGACGCAGCTCGCGCACAACGAGGCCGACGCCATCGCCTGGATCACCGCACACCGCGGCCACAACACCGCCCGGCTGGCCAGGGGCGCGGCCCGGCTCGCCCGCGACACCACTCTCGGGCGGGACATCCCGGCCAGCCGCGTCCTGACCTCGGAGCAGATCACGGCGGTGCGCTGCCCGGTGCTCGGCGTGTACGGGGGCGACTCCGACCTCGCCGAACTGGCCCCCTGGCTGGAGGCGTCGCTGCCGGACTGCCGGACCGTGGTGCTTGCGGGACACGAGCACTCGGTTCTGGTGGAGGCGGCCCCGGCGGTGGGCGGCCAGGTGCTGGCGCTGGTGCGGGAGGCCGAACGGGCGGGGGCCGAGGTCCGGTGAGCCGGTTCCTGTTCGTGGTACCGCCGTTGACCGGGCACATCAACCCGGTCGTGGGCGTGGCGGCCGAACTCGCCGGGCGGGGACACCGGGTGGCGTGGGCGTGCTCCGACCCCGCGCTGGTCGGGCGGCTCACGGGCGAGGGCGCCGGTGCGAGCGCGGGAGCGGCTGCCGAGGTGTTCGCGTGCGCCGGGGCGCCGGAGGGGAGCCGGCCGCCCGAGCTGCGCGGGCCGGAGGCCCTGAGGTTCCTGTGGGAGTGGTACCTGCTGCCGCTCGCCGAGGCGATGGCGCCGGGTGTGCGGGCGGCCGTCGGGGAGTTCCGGCCGGACGTGGTGATCGCCGACCAGCAGGCCTTCGCGGGCGCGCTGGTCGCGGAACGGTTCGGGGTGCCGTGGGCGACCTCGGCGACCACCTCGGCCGAGTTCACCGACCCGCTGGCGGGGCTGCCGAAGGTCCGCGAGTGGCTGACGGAGCGGCTCGCCCTCCTGCGCGCCTGCGTCGGGGACCCGGCGGGCCGGACCGACCCTCGGTTCTCACCACACCTCGTCCTCGCCTTCAGCGCACCGGAGCTGGCGGGCCCCGCCGAAGGGGTGCGCTGGGTGGGGCCCTCCGTCGCGGCCCGTCCCGCCGGAGTCGGCTTCCCCTGGGAGTGGCTCGACGCCGGAAGGACCACCGTGCTGGTGACGCTCGGCACCGCGAACACCGACGTCGGCGCCCGCTTCCTCCCCGTGTGCGTTCAGGCACTGCGCGAACGGGCGGACCGGGTGCAGGCAGTGGTCGTCGATCCCGGCGGCACCCTGCGGGCGCCGGGCGGCGACAAGGACGTACTGGTCGTGCCGTCCGTTCCCCAACTCGCCCTGCTGGAGCGGGGGGTGGGCGCGGTGGTCTGCCATGGCGGACACAACACGGTGTGCGAGGCGCTGTGGCACGGGGTTCCGCTGGTGGTGGCCCCCATCCGCGACGACCAGCCGGTGGTGGCCGGGCAGGTCGCGGACGCGGGGGCCGGGGTGCGGGTGCGGTTCGGCCGGGTCGGCGCGCGGCGGCTCGGCGAGGCCCTGGACGCCGTACTCGACACACCCGGCCACCGGGCGGCGGCGATGCGGATCGGCGCCGCCTTCCGGGCGGCCGGCGGGAGCCCCGCGGCCGCGGACCATCTCGAAGAACTCGCCAGGGAGTTGTGATGAGCGACGAGACCGAGCGCGACACGAACATCAGGCCCGGCGACCGGATCGCCGCGCTGCGCCCCCGCTACCAGGCCGATCTCGCCGCCGGCCCGGACCGCTTCTTCGAGGCCCGGCGCACCGACTGCCCCTGGTGCGGCTCCGAGCGGCTCACCACCCGGCTGCGCACCACAGACCTGCTCCAGCACAAGCCGGGCCGGTTCGTCCTGGACCGCTGCGAGGGCTGCGGGCACACCTTCCAGAACCCGCGGCTCAGCGCGGCGGGGCTGGAGTTCTACTACCGGGACTTCTACGACGGGCTCGGTGAGAAGAAGCTCGGCGACACCTTCGGCGGGCGTACGAAGATGTACCGGGGGCGGGCCGAGTCGATGCGGGCGCACGACGCCGGGCCCAAGACCTGGCTGGACGTCGGCACCGGGCACGGGCACTTCTGCGCGGTCGCCAGGGAGGTGCTGCCGGGGACGGCGTTCGACGGTCTCGACTTCACCGACGGCGTCGAACTCGCCGAACGGGAGGGCCGCGTGGAGCACGGCTACCGAGGGGCGTTCCCCGACCTCGCGCCCGAACTGGCGGCCCGTTACGACGTGGTGAGCATGTTCCACTACCTGGAGCACAGCACCGACCCCGACCGTGAACTGCGGGCCGCCCGCGAGGCCGTCCGGCCCGGCGGACATCTCCTCATCGAGGTCCCGGATCCTGAGAGCCGGTACGCCCGCCTGCTGGGCCGCTGGTGGCTGCCGTGGCTCCAGCCGCAGCACCTGCACTTCGTACCGGTGGCCAACCTGCGGGAACGGCTCGCGGACCTCGGGTTCACGGTGGTCGCCGAGCAGCACGCCGAGCCGCACGACCCGGTGGATCTGCTGGCGGCCGTATGGCTGGCGCTGGACCGCGCGGCGCCGCGCGAGGACGCGCCCTGGCTGCCGGAGCCGCCGGGCGCGCTACGCCGCACGCTGCGGGCCGCCCTGTTCCTCGCCGGCGTTCCGGTGCTGATCGCGGGCACGCTGCTGGACCGGTTCGCGGTCCGGCCGCTGTCGCACCGGCTGGGCGTGTCCAATGCCTACCGGATCGTGGCGCGGCGCGACTGAGCGCGACAGGGGTGGGGCCAGGGGGGTGTGCGGGTGTCGTCGCCGTGCTAGTTTCAGCCCGATCGATCGCCAGGATTCCTGTCAATGGCAGGCGATCAGGGCCTGGCGGCCGACGGTAGCCGACGGTACGGCCCGACGAACGGAAAGCCCATGTCCCTCCTGGCCAGACCCGCGGTGGCGACCCGTGCCGCCAAGACGATGCAGGGCCTCGTCCGGCTGGCGGGCCGCCGCTCCGACGGGCCCGGTTCCACCGCCGCCTGGCAGGCCCGGTTCCCCGCCTACCCGCGTGACACCCGCGAGGCGAGTGTGCCGACCTCCGTCGCCCCGGCCCCGGTCACGATCTACACGCCGCCGGCCGGCACGGCCGCACGGCCCCCGGTCCACGTCAACTTCCACGGCGGCGGCTACGTCATGTCGATGCCGGAGATGGACGACGCGCTCTGCCGGATCCTCGCCGTCGAGGCAGGCGTGGTCGTGGTCAACGTGAGGTATGTCGTGGCCCCGCAGCACCCCTTCCCGGCCCCAACCACGCAGGCGTACGACGTGGTCCGCTGGGTCGCCGGGCACGGCGCGGAACAGGGCTGGGACGGCGGCCGGCTCAGCGTCGGCGGGCAGAGCGCGGGCGGTGGGCTCGCCGCCGCCGTGGCCCGGCAGTCCCTGGAACAGGACGGGCCACCGCTCGCGCTCCAGGTGCTGCACTATCCCCCGCTGGACCTCGCGACCAGCGCCCGCGACAAGAAGGCCGCCGTCCCCAGGCCGGTGCTGCGGCCCTGGATGGCGGACGTCTTCGACACCTCCTACGTACCGGACCCGCGTCTTCGCGCCGACCGGCTGGTATCGCCGGCCGGCGCCTCGGACACGGCCGATCTGCGGGGCATCGCCCCGGCGCTGGTCGTCACGGCGGAGTACGACCTGCTGCGCGCCGAGGCGGAACGCTACGCCGGACGGCTGGCCGCGGCCGGCGCCCTCGTCGAACACCACGAGGTCGCCGGGGCCGACCACGCCTACGACAGCAAGGACGACGAGAAGGCCCGCGCCACCTACCTTCTGATCGCCCGTCACCTGCGGCGGGCCACCGCGGCGCCCGACGTCTCCTGACCGTCGGACGCACCCGGCGCGCGGGCACGTTCGCCGCGCCCTCTCAGGTGGTGCGGCCGGTCCCGAAGACGGCCGCGGTGATGTGTCCGGCGATCGCCATCGAGGCGGTGGCGGCCGGGGAGGGCGCGTTGCGCACGGCGGTGACACGGCCCACCCGGTGGATGCGGAAGTCGTCGACGAGCGTGCCGTCACGGTCCAGGGCCTGGGCACGGACGCCCGCCCCGCCGCGCACGACGTCCCGGACGCCGACGCCGGGGACGTACAGCCGGGCGTCCTTCATGAAGGCGGCCATGGAGAAGGAGCCGCGGTACTCCCGGATGCCGGTACGCCAGTGGCGGGCCGCCATCCGCCAGGCTCCGGGATAGGCGGCGAGGCCCAGGAGGTCCCCCGGGGAGATCCTCCCGCGGGTGTAGCCCTCCCTGGCCAGGGCCAGGACCGCGTTGGGCCCCACCTCCACCGTGCCGTCGACGCGGGGCGTGAAGTGCACGCCGAGGAACGGGTAGCGCGGGTCGGGCACGGGGTAGACCAGGCCTCGGACGAGGTCCCTGCGCTCCGGCTTGAGCAGCATGTACTCGCCCCGGAAGGGGACGATCCGCGGTTCCCGGGTGTCCCGCGCGAGCCTGGCCACGGCGTCGGAGTGCAGGCCCGTGCACAGGATCAGCCGGTCGACGCGCACCCGCTCCTCCCCGGAGGCCACCTCGATGCCCCCGGGCCTGTCGGTGATGCCCGTGACGGGGAATCCGAGCCTGACCTCGCCGCCGGAATCGACGACGTCCTGTGCGAACGCGCGGGCGATCGCCGGGTAGTCGGTGATCGCGGTGCGCGGGGAGTGCAGGGCGGCGACCCCGCCGGCGTTCGGCTCGATCTCCCGTATCTCCTCGCGGGAGATCCGCCGCAGATCGGGCACGTGGTTGTTCCTGGCCCGTTCGTAGAGGGCGTCCATCCGCCCCACCTCGTCCGCGCGGACGGCGACCACCAGCTTGCCGATCTCCTCGTACGGCAGCCGGCGGTCCTGGCAGTACTCGCGCAGCAGGGACACGCCCCGCACGGTGAGGTCGGCCTTGAGGCTGCCGGGCGTGTAGTAGATCCCGGCGTGGACGACACCGGAGTTGTGGCCGCTCTGGTGGAGCGAGACCGCCCGCTCCTTCTCCAGGACCACGACCCGGGTGCCGGGCCGGTTCAGGGCGATCTCGCGGGCCGTGGCCAGCCCCACGATGCCGGCCCCGACGATGCCGATCGTCTCGTCAGCCATCGGCTCGCCTCATTGTGCTCATCATCCGCTCAGCCCCTCCTCGTGCGTCGGGTCCCGGCTCACGTCCTCGGCCGCCGAAGTGGACGGCGACCGCCCTGACCCGCGCGAAGAACCGCGGGACCTCCTCACCCTGCCCCTCGATGGCGGTGCCTGAGTCATGAAACCCGCAGAAAGGCGGGCCGACGTCGATCCGGTGGTCGTGATGCCGACGGCGGCCTGCCCGCACCTGGCCTCGGTGCGGCGGGGCGGGGCCACGGCCGCCACCCTGCCGGTGAGCGGGTGGGTACCGCCCGGGCCGTCGGCCCACGGTCACCCGGCTCCGGCACGCCTGCCGGTCCTGACGGAATGTCCCGCCGTCCGCTCCGAAACCGCACACAGTGTCGATCCCGTGCCCGTGCACCCCCTCGTTAGGGTCACCCCATGACACCCAGCTTCTCGCTCCACATCGCCGACGCCGATCTCGAACCCGAGCCGCTCGACCCCGGGCAGATCGTCTCCGGAGCGCCCGAGGTGAGCGGCAAGGTGGTGTGGGAGTCGCCGGACGGCCGGCAGGTCCGGGGGATCTGGCAGATCACGCCGGGGGTCGTCACCGACACCGAGGCGGACGAGCTGTTCGTGGTGATCAGCGGCTCGGCGACCGTCGAGGTCGAGGGCGGGGCCACGCTGCGGGTCGGGCCCGGCGACATGGCCGTTCTGCGGGCCGGCGACCGGACGACGTGGACCGTGCACGAGACCCTGCGCAAGGCCTACGCCATCACCCTCTGACTCTGCAGGGAAACCCCGGGCAGGCGCACGCCATCAGCCTCTGACCGTCCCCGGCGCCTGCGGCGGCCCCGTCGTCCCCCGCACCTCCAGCGTCGGGGCCGCCAGCAGCAGGCGGCCCTCGCCGCCGGGCCCCTCCAGACGGTCCAGGAGGCAGCGGGCGGCGCGGCGGCCGACCTCGTGGCCTGCGTGGTCGACCGTGGTGAGCCACAGGTGGCGCAGGCGCGAGACGCTCGTGTTGTCGTAGCCGACCAGGGACAGGTCGCGGGGGACGGAGAGGCCGAGTTCCTCGGCGGCGGAGAGGGCGCCGACGCACGCGATGTCGTTGACGGCGAAGACGGCGGTGGGCCGGTCGGGCCGGCTGAGCAGCCGTACGGTGGCGCGGTAGCCGCCCTCCTCCGTCATGTCGCACGGCTCGACCGGCGCCCGCTCCCCGAGCCCGTGCTCCCGCATCACCGACGCGAAGGCGCTCCGGCGCAGCTCGCCGACGGCGCCGTACCCCGCGAGGTGCGCGATCGTGCGGTGGCCGAGGCCGATCAGGTGCTCGGTGACCAGCCGGGTGCCGCGTTCGTCGTCGCCCGCGACGACGTCCACTCCTGCCGGGACCGGCTCGCGCGCGCCCGCGACCACGACCGGGATGCGGGCGGCGACCGCGTCGAGGGCGGCCGGGTCGGGCAGCGTGCCGACGACGACCAGGCCGTCGGCCCGCAGGTCGAGGAAGGGTCCGGCGAGGTCGTGGCCGACACGCCGGTTGAGGCGGGCGTCGGCGAGCAGCATGTGCAGGCCGCTCGCCGACAGCAGCGAGTCGAGGCCGTCCAGGAGGTCGACGTACCACGGGTTGCGCAGGTCGTTGAGGAGGACGCCGACGGTGCGGGTACGGCGTTCGCTGAGGCTGCGGGCCGCCGCGTTGGGCCGGTAGCCCAGCTCGCGCACGGCCTCGAGGACGGCGTCCCGCTTCTCGGCGCGCACCTGGCCGGAGCCGCGCAGGACGAGGGAGACCAGGGACTTGGACACGCCGGCCCGGTCGGCGACGTCGCGGATGGTCGGCGCTCTCATGCGCTGGACCGTTCCATGGGTGGCGCCGGTTGTCAAAGGACCCGGAGGGCCTTGACATGCTGGGAAGACGAGCCCCAGGGTGGCCTGGACAGGATATGGACCGGTCCAAAGAGGGGCTGCTGCCGTGAGTGTTCCGCTGGGTGTCGCCGTC
This sequence comes from Streptomyces sp. ID05-39B, assembly GCF_033794725.1. Taxonomy (NCBI): domain Bacteria; kingdom Bacillati; phylum Actinomycetota; class Actinomycetes; order Kitasatosporales; family Streptomycetaceae; genus Streptomyces; species Streptomyces sp. ID05-39B. The sequence continues at coordinate 27,090 of NZ_JARGEF010000082.1, forward strand.
GTCGGGTTCGGCTGGATGGGCCGGGTGCACACGCAGGCGTACGCGCGCGTGGCGCACCATTTCCCGCAGCTGGCCCTGCGGCCCGAGCTGGTCACGGTCGCCGAGGAGGTGCCGGGCCGGGCCGAACAGGCGGCCCAGCAGTACGGGTTCGCCTCCGCGGTCCGCGACTGGCGGGAGGTCGCCGCCGATCCCCGGGTGGGCGCGGTCAGCGTCACCGCGCCGAACTTCCTGCACCGCGAGATCGGCGTGGCGATGGCCCTGGCCGGCAAGCACCTGTGGATCGAGAAGCCGGTGGGCCTCACCGCCGACGACGCCCGCGCGGTCGCGGACGCGGTCGCCAAGGCCGGTGTCCAGGGCACGGTCGGCTTCAACTACCGCAACGCGCCCGCCGTCGAGGCGGCCCGCGACCTGATCGCCGCCGGTGACATCGGCGCGGTCACCCATGTCCGCATCCGCCTCTTCAGCGACTACGCCGCACACCCCGACGGCGCCCTGACCTGGCGCTACGAGCGTGAGCGCGGCGGCAGCGGGGTCCTCGGCGACCTCGCCTCGCACGGCGCCGACCTGGCCCGCTTCCTGCTCGGCGAGATCACCTCGCTGACCGCCGACACGGCCGTCTTCGTCCCCGAGCGGGCCCGCCCCACCGGGACCACGGCGGGCCACACCCTGGCCACGGGCGGCGAACCGGGCCCGGTGGAGAACGAGGACTACGTCAGCGCTCTGCTCCGGTTCGCCTCCGGCGCCCGCGGCGTCCTGGAGGCCTGCCGGGTCTCCGTCGGCGAGCAGAACTCCTACGGCTTCGCGGTGCACGGCACGCGCGGCGCGGTGTTCTGGGACTTCCGCCGGATGAACGAACTGGGCGTCAGCCGCGGCACCACGTACCAGGACCAGCCGGTGAGCACCGTGTACGTCGGCCCCGGCGCGGGCGAGTTCGGCGCCTTCCAGCCGGGCGCGGCGAACGCGATGGGCTACGACGACCTGAAGGTGATCGAGGCGTACCGCTTCCTGCGTTCGATCGCCGAGGGCACCCCGTACGGGGCGACCCTCACGGACGCCGTGCGCGGTGCGGCCGTACTGGACGCCATGGCGCGCTCGGTGGAGAGCGGAACCTGGGTGGACGTGCCCACGGCCTGACCGCGGGACCGTCAGCCGAGGGCGGCGGGCGGCAGGTTGTACGGCGTCACCACCTGGATCGCCGACGGCAGCACGGGCCCGGCGGGCGGCAGCGCGCCGTGCGCCCGCATCACGGCGTGGCAGGCCTCCCGCATGTCCTGGCGCAGGTCGTGGTGGAGCACGGCGGAGAGCCGGTGCTCGCGCAGCAGGCGGGTGTTGTCGTGGTCGAGGTCGTGGGCGACGAACACGGCGCAGGCGCGGCCGAGGTCGGCGAAGGCGCGCAGGGTGGCGATGTTGCCGCCGCCGATGGAGTAGACGGCGCGGATCTGCGGGTCGCGTGCGAGGGCGGCGCGGACGAGGTCGTACTGGGTGGCGTCGAGGCCCTGGCCCTCGGTGATCTCGACGAGCGCGCGCCCCGGATGGCGGGCGCGCATGGCGCCGCGGAATCCCATTTCCCGCTCCTCCTCGTTGCGGAAGAAGCCGCTGCTGAGGCTGGTGAGCACATTGCCGGGCCGCTCGCCCAGCCACTGCCCCATGAGGTAGGCGGCGGTCGCGCCGGCGGCCCGGTTGTCGATGCCGACGTAGGCGAGGCGGGTGGAGGCGGGCAGATCGGTCACCAGGGTCACCACGGGTACGCCGGCCTCGGTGAGCCGGCTGACGGCGGCGGTGACCTCGGGCACGTCGGGCGCCTTGAGGACCACGCCCTGGGAGCCGCGCCGGGCGATCCGGTCCAGGGTGCGGACCAGTTCGGCGACGGGTCCGGTCTCCCGGAAGTGGAAGCGGGAGCGCACGACCGCCGGGTGCAGCGCCGGCAGCTCGGCCTCCAGGGCGGCCCGTACGGCGGTGGAGAACCGTTCCGGCGTCTGCATCACGATGTCGATCATGAAGGTGCGGCCGACGAGGCGGACCTGGGTGCGCTGCCGGTCGAGGTCGGCGATCGCCCGGCGGACCTCGCGCACGGTGCTCTCGCGCACCCCTCCCCTGTCGTTGAGGACCCGGTCCACGGTGGCCTCGCTGAGGCCCGCCTGCCGGGCTATCTCGCGGATCGGGAAGGGATGCCCCATGTCGTCGGCTCCTTGAGGGGTTTTTGATGGCTTCCTGCTGGTTGTTCGAGGGGTTTGTACTGACAAGAATGACAGCACCGGGCAACGCCTGTCACCGAACCGGACCCTTCCGGTTCACGGAAGCGAGCCACCCCTGTCACCGAGAGGACGACGATGTCCTTCACCCCCTGGCTGTCCGAGCGGGACTGCGACCTCGACGCCTTCCGCGCGCTGGTCGAAGGCGCGACCGACATCGCCGCGTACCCGCACGCCGCCTCCGTGGAGCGCAACGTCCTCGTGTACGACGGCGACCGGCTGCGCGGCGGCAGTGCCCCGCAGGTCGGGGCGGAACTGGTCCGTGCCCTCGCCGACGGACCCGGCGTCGTGGTGTTCCGGGGCGCCTTCCCCGACCCGGCGGTCGTCGACCGGCTGACGGCCGTGTTCGACGCCCTGATCGCCGAGCAGCGCGCGTCGGGCACGGCAGCCGGTGACCACTTCGCCACGCCCGGCGCAAACGACCGGGTGTGGAACGCGCTGGAGAAGGCCGCCCGGTACGACCCGCAGGCGTTCGCCGACTACTACGCGAGCGACCTCCTCGCCCTGGTCTCACGGGCCTGGCTCGGCCCCGGCTACCAGGTGACCTCGCAGGTCAACGTCGTCAATCCGGGCGGGGCCGCACAGACCGCGCACCGCGACTACCACCTCGGGTTCCTCTCGAACGAGGCGGCTGCCGCCTACCCGGCGCACGTCCACCGCCTCTCCCCCGTGCTCACCCTCCAGGGCGCGGTCGCCCACTGCGACATGCCCGTGGAGTCCGGCCCGACGATGTACCTGCCGCACTCGCAGAAGTACGGCCCCGGCTATCTCGCGTGGCGACTGCCCGAGTTCCAGGCCTACTTCGAGGAACGGCACGTCCAACTGCCCCTGGCACAGGGCGACGCCGTCTTCTTCAACCCGGCCCTCTTCCACGCGGCCGGCACCAACCGCTCCGCCGGCATCCGCCGCACGGCCAACCTGCTCCAGGTGTCCTCCGCGTTCGGCCGGGCCATGGAGACGGTCGACCGGGAAGCGGTGACGAACGCCGTGTACCCGGTGCTGCTGCAGCGTGCCGCGGACGGCGCCGGCACCGCCTGGCTGGAGCGGGTCGTCGCCGCGAGCGCCGAGGGCTACCCCTTTCCCACCAACCTCGACAGCGACCCGCCGGCCGACGGCCTGGCCCCGCCCTCACAGGCGGACACCGTACGGCGGGCGCTGCGCGAGGCCTGGACCCCCGAAGCCCTGCGGGACGCGCTGCGGGACGGCGCCCGACGGCGCGCGAGCTGAAAGGACCCTCCCTCCATGGGATCTCCCCCCTCCACCGTCCCCCAGC
>NZ_JARGEF010000083.1:0-30212 GCF_033794725.1 Streptomyces sp. ID05-39B
GGAGCGCTTCGACACCCCCGCCGCCCTGCACAGCGCCTCGACGCCGATGCCGACGCCGTCGCGGTAGGTGAGCGTGGCCGCCGCCTCCAGCAGCCGCTCGCGGGGACTTGGCTTCATTTTGGTAGTCATACCGCGAGGTCAACTCCAATCGGACGAAGAATGGAAACCGCTCGGCTTCCGTGTGGAGTCGGGGGAAGCGCCCGCCGTCGGGCGGATGTCCGAAGGCCGCTGAGAGCCTCGACGCCGGTTTGGGGGAGAGGCCGTCGCCGAGCCCTGATGGTGCACGCGCCCCCACAGAGGCGACGCGCACCGGGGGCCACTCCGCGTCATGGCCCCGTCTTGGGTGCGGCCGCCTTCCGCTACATCGGGGCTGCGGTCTCGGGCTCCGTCTCGGCGGCCGCGTCCGCGCCCGGGGCGGGGTCGACCGCTGCACTGCTGGGGTGCGCACCTGGACAGCGACCTTGCGGCCGTCTGGCGCGAGCCGGGGAGGTCATACGAGCCTGACGGGTCCGGCGTCGATGGGCAGGCGGATGAGGAGGTAGGGCTTGCGGCGCAGGTCCTTGCCCTCGTGGAAGGGGGACAGCCGGTTGAGCTGGTTGGCGATGGCGTAGAGGTGCCGGTCCGAGGCGACGGACAGGGTGTCGACCCAGAGGAGGTCGCGTCCCTGGGCGAGGGTGCGGTAGGTGCCGTTCGGGCTTCTGCGCCAGATCGTGTTGTGTTCCAGGTCGCCGCCGTAGAGGCGCCCCTCGTTGTCGCTCTCCAGGCCGTCGGCCATGGGCTTGAACCCGTGGTCCTCGACCGTCGCCGCCACCTCGGCGTCCGTGGCGTCCGGGTCGGCGAGGGCGTCGGTGGACACGCTGTGCAGCCGGCGGCTGGAGAGCGGGCAGTAGTAGAGGCGCGTGCCGTCGGCGCTGAGGGCGATGCCGTCGGAGCCGGTCTCGTAGTGGACGGGCTCGCCGCCGACGGGGCGGACCATGAAGGGCTGGCCCTCGATGACGGGAAGGAACTGCTTGTCCGGGAGGGCCGAGGGGTGCCCGGTCAGTCGCCGCCAGGAGCGGCCCGTGGCGAGGTCGACCACGATGATGCCGTTGGAGCCGCCCGAGTCGGTGATGAAGGCCGTGCCCTCGGCGCCGCGCCGCAGGTCGAAGCGCACGTCGTTGGGGTAGCTGTTCGCCGGCACCACCTCGGGCGGGAAGAGGATCTTCCGTACGATGCGGTCGGTGCGCAGGTCGACCGCCACGAGCTTCGGGCCACCGTAGGAGGAGCCGGCGAACAGCGGGCTTCCGGTGTCGAGGATCCACAGCCGGTCCGCCCCGTCGACGACGACGCTCTGCACCGACTGGAAGTGCCCGGCCAGGTCGGTGGCGTCCTCGCGGTTTACCTCGGCGTCGGGATAGGCCACCGGTTTCCCGCCCCGCAGTTCGGCGACGGTGAACGGGACGTCGTCGCCCCAGCGGGGAAAGTTGACGAAGACCCGGCCGCGGCGCGAGACGGTGACACCGGTCGGCATCGCGCCCCAGAAGCGGGCAACGACCTCGTAGTGACCGGCTGTTGAGCTGGAGGGGGATGCGGAGGCGTAGGCGGGTCCGGCGAGTTGGGTGGCGGCCAGCGACGCGGTGGTCGCCGTGAGGAACGTACGTCGTTGCATGGGGGCGTCTCCTGGGGGGCAAGTCGCTGGAGAGCAAGGCGAGTTGCGGCTACCGACAACTCCTGGAACGGGAAGGGGAACGGGGTCAAACGGCCGGTGGATCTGGTTCTGTCAGGTCTGCCGGGCTGTCGGGCGGGTCTTGGCGACCATGCTGCGGTCCCCCGAGGAGACCATCGCGTGAATGGGTACGGTGCTGACGCTCATGAGCGTCGCAAGGCCCCGGCGGCCCTGCTGGCGGGCGAGCGCCGGACCCATGAGGTGCATCAGGGCGGTGAGGGCCGGCATCGGACGCCCGAAGAGCGTGATCTCCGTGATGCGTGCCTGGTCGTCGAGCCGCAGCATCTGCACCTCCTCGAACGACTGGGAACCCACCCGCGCCCGGTAGACCAGGGCGTACGTGTCGCCCTCGCCGGTCTGGGTGTGGTAGCGGACGTCCTTGACCGCCGCGAACGCCGAGGTCAGGAAGTCGCGCAGCTGGTCAGTTCCCTCGAAGCGGAACTGGTCGGTGAGCGGTGAGCTGAGCACGACGTCCGGGCTCAGGCACGCGACCGCGGCGTCGACGTCACCGCGTTCCTCGGCGGAGCGCCAGCGCGCGATGGTAGCGGCGGCGGAGTGCAGGGTCTCGGACATGGGTCTCTCCCGGTGTCTACGGCGCGATGGGGTTTACAGGTGGGGCGGGCGGGGGTGTCAGCCGGCCAGCTTGTTCATCGTGCGGATCTGCTTGTCCAGGACCCAGGCGGGGACGAAGCGGAGGAGGCGGGCGCGTGCGGCCATGGGGCCGGCGGCGTAGCGCAGTTTCGGCTTGGCGTCGGTGGCTGCCGTGACGATCGCCTTGGCGACGACGGCGGGGTCGTCGCCGTTCTTGATCGCCTCGGTCATCAGTCGGTCGAAGACGTGCCGCTGGTCGGCGTAGAGGGGCAGGGGCGAGTCGGGCTTGGCGCTGTTGGCCTCGAATCCGGTGTTGGTGTAGGCGGGTTCGACGAGGAGTGAACGGACGCCGTACGGGCGGACCTCGTGGTCCAGGGACTGGGAGTAGCCCTCGATCGCGTGCTTGGACGCGCCGTAGACGGCCATGTAGGGAGCGGGGATGAAGCCCTGCACGGAACTGAGGTTGATGATGCGTCCGCGCCCCCGGGCACGCATGTGGGGCAGAACCTCCTTCACCATGCGCATGACACCGAAGACGTTGATGTCGAACACGCCCTGAGCCTGCGCGAGGGAGGTCTCCTCGACTGCGCCGATCGAGCCGACGCCGGCATTGTTGACCAGGACGTCGATCCGCCCGAACCGCTCGATCACCTGCTGGACCACGGCGGTCACCGACTTGTCGTTGACCACGTCCAGGTCGAAGAACGTCACGCCCTCGAGCGGGGTGACGCGTGAGGTGTCACGGCCCGTGCCGGCCACCTCGAAACCCGCAGCAACGAGCGCGAGCGCGGTTTCCTTGCCGATACCGGAGGACGCACCCGTCACGAGGGCCACCGGCCGGTTTGTCGTCATCATGCACTCCCGAAGTCCTTTTGGAAACCGATCGGTTTCTCGTGCCCTCACTGTAAACCGATCGGTTTCCGATGTGCAAGCTCCAGCACGGAACTGATCCCGGGCCGAGCCGCCGGTCGGTTTCAGGTGGAGCTGACCGGCACCCGCCGGCATGGGCGGCACCGGCCCCGGATGGCCAGGCAGGACATACGCGAGAGCGTCATCCCCAAGCGTGTCGGTGTCCCGCCGCGACGGTGAACGCCGAATACACCGTGGTGTCCGTCCCGGCGTAGTCCCAGTAAGCGCTGACGTAGCCCCCAGAGAGAAGCGCAGAGGGCACGCCGTCCGGAGAGGCGCGCCGGACGGGCCGTCCAGGCGCCAACGGTGAGGTGTCACGATGGTCGAGATCCGCGTGGGGCGTCGAGCGGCATCGGCCGGTCTGGCGATCATCAAGCTCCTCGAGCGCATCCAGGTGAAGGCCCGCGAGCCGCGCCCGTTCCCCCAGCAGCCACTCGTCGTAGCGGCCCTCCAACAGATCGCCGGCGTAGGTCTCCACCGCCTCCTCGAGTCGACCCGCGGCCAGCGCCCACTCAAAGTGCTCCACATCCAGCCACAACGGGATGCCCGGGCGCCATTGCAGGCTCCGCAGCCCGACGTCGGTCAGCTGGTCGGTCTCGGGCAGTGCCTGGCGCAGGGTGTGCAGCACCTTGCGCAGGTTCGTGTGCGCCTGGCGCTCGGTCGAGCCGGGCCACAGCAGGAACGCCAGATGCTGGCGCGGCTGCGGCGCGTCTTTGTGCAGCAGCAGGTAGGCGAGCAGCGACTCGGCGCGAGCGGAATCCAGCGGTCCCAGCCGCCGTTCTCCCCTGCGCAGATCCATGCTGCCCAGCAGACGCGCGTGCAGAACTTCCCCGTCCATCAGCCGGCTCCCGAACACGCAGCCCCGGCACCCGGACGCCCCTTGTGTGCGGGCCGCCCCATCACCCCAGTCACCGGTACGGTCTCCACGGCTCCAGGCCGCGACTTTTGGCCGGCTCCCGCGAGCCGGCCAGAGCCCTGCGACTCCTTGGGACGGTGGCTCTGTGGTCCACCAGGCTGACCGGTCCACAGGCACGCGGTCAGTGAACTTCACGCGGTCAGTGAACTTCACCGGTGTCGGTGCTCCTCGAAAGTCCCCAGCACCGCTCCGCTTCAGATGCTTGCCAGATCAACCACTCCTCCCGGGAATTCGGGTCCACGATCCAGCGTCGATCGTCCCCGGCCCTGCTCAGCCGGGGAGGATGTTCTTGTTGTGGTGGAAGGTGTTGCCCTCACCCTTGTGGGTGGGCCTGGCAGCAGGTCTGTCGGGTTGCTGAATCGTGGCGTGTCCCGGGGGTGCCTGGGAGGGTTCACGACCTGTCGGCGGGCTCGTCGGAGTGCGGGCGGTCGATTCGTTCGTAGAGGGTGATGCTGCGGCCGCGTTGGATCGTGATGGAGCGCGGGACGAAATGTTCGTGCAGGACTCGTTGTTTGGCGAGGTCACGGGCGTTGTGGGCGGGGCGGGGCTGTGCGTCACTGATGAGGATGATGTGCGGTTCGCGGAGCATCGCGCGGGCTGTGGTGCGGGGGGCTGTTTCGATGCCGTGCAGGGTGCCGGAGTCGGCGGGGCTCTGGGCGAGGGCGATGTCGCGCAGTCCGGGGAACGCGCCCGGGGTGACCATGGCGGTGTCGCGTCGGGCTGAGGGAATGAAGACCATCGCTCCCGCGCCGCGGTCATGTGCTGCGGTCACCAGGGTGGCCGCAGCCAGTACGTCGTCGACGCGGCTGTGGGCGCTGCGTACTTGCCGCTCCATGGGGAGCAGAGCCACGAACGCCAGTGCCGTGACGGCGGCGAGCAAAACGCCGGGTCGACCGATGAGCGGGCTGGTGGCGAGTGTGGAGATCAGTACCCCGAGGAGGAGGGCGAGGCCGACCTGGGCGAACAGTACGTAACGGTCGACGTAGAGGGGCTGCCAGGTGAGTGAGACGGTGAGGAGCACCACTTGCGGGAGGGCGCACAGCGGGACGGCCACAGCGGCCAGGCTCGGTGTCCCCGCCGCAGCGGGAGCCGGCTGGGCGGGTGTTCGTGCGCGGCGCAGAAAGGCGCAGCCGCCGGCCGCGACGACGGTGGCTGCGACGGCGTACATCGTCATTGGTGTGCTCGGCTGTATCCAGGAGACCTGCCCGGCCTGGTCCCGGCTGGCCAGGATGAGAGGCGTGGCACCGATTATGGCGGTGCTCACGGCGATGAACCAGCGCGCCCAGATGGCACGGTGTGGCCGGGCGAGGGCGAGGGCGGCGGCGTGTGCGAGGAGCGCGAGCAGGGAGAACCAGTTGAGCAGCGCGCCCAGTAGGACGACGAGTGCGTACGCGCTCCAGATGCGGGCGCGCGGGCGGTGCAGGGCGGCCACCAGCAGCCAGGAGGCGAGCGTGACGGTGGCGGTCACCATCGCATACGGGCGGCCTTCTTGCGCGTACGTCTGGAGAGTGGGCAGCAGTGCGAAGGCCAGCCCGGCGCCGAGCCCGCTCCATCGGTCCGCGAGCCGGGCGCCGAGGTCGGCGGCCAGCGAGGCCGCCACCGCCATGGCGATGACGGACGGTATCCGCAGCGTCAGGAGGCTGTCACCGAAGACCTCGAAGAGGATGTGCATGAGGGCGTAGTACAGGCCGTGGACGATGTCTGCGTGTCCGAGCAGGTGCCAGATCTCGTGCAGGTCGCGGTGGGCGACCTGCCAGGTGGCGGCTTCGTCGCGCCACATGCTGTTCTGGCGGGTGATCCCCCACAGGCCCAGGGCGAGTACGAGGCTCGCGGGCACAGCTGCCGTGAGTTCCCGGCTCGGGCCGTGCCGGGTGGTGTGCAGCGGCACGGGCGGCCGCACTACGACGGGCGTCCGGGGCGGCGGGGTGACGGCGGGCGGGGCGAGCAGGGTGCCCGGGGTCGCTGTGGGGGGCATGTCAGTTCCCTGGCCCTGTCAGGCGGTGGGCAGGGGGGAGCGGCTGACGCGGATCTTCGACTGGCCGTGCGGGCGCTGCTCCCAGTCGTCCATGAAGCGGGCGTGCAGGCCGTGCTTGCGGGCCAGGGCCAGGAGGGTCTCGGTGCGGTAGTAGAAGTCTTCGCGTAGTACCTGGTGTTCGGTGCCCTCGGTGCGGTCGAAGGTGAAGTCGAAGAACCCGGTCTCGGTCAGCACACGGCCGACGTGTGCGAGGCACTCCTCGATGACGTTCAGCGGAGAGTGGGAGAAGACGCTGTGTGCGTGGATGACGTTGAAGTGGTCGCTGGGCAGGAAGTCCAGGGTGAGGTCGCCGGTGATGGTCAGGTGCGGGAGTTTGTCCTGGAGGTGGCGCTCGGCGAGGGTCTTCTTGGCGGCCGTCAGGATGTCGGGGGAGATGTCGATGCCGTAGTAGTTGCCGGGGTTCAGGTGGTTGATGAAGCGCCAGCCGCCGCGCAGGTTGCCGCAGCCGATGTCGAGCATGCGGTGCTCGGGGCGCAGTCCGTGTTCGATGAGGTAGTCGAACTGCATCTGGCCGAGTGCCAGCCAGCGGTCGTGGGTCTGGCTGCCGACCGCGGCCTCCGGGTTGCGTCGGGTGTCCGAGGCCATCACTGCCCGGTAGTAGCCGACGTGGTCGGGGTGGATCAGGCCCAGCCAGGCGTCCCTGCCCGCCCGGCGGAGGTACGGGGTGACGCGTCCGGGGTGGCGAAGGGCGTAACCGATCTTGTGGGTGAGGGCTGCGCGGTTGTTGCGCAGCTTCTTCGGTGAGTTGGCGTCGGCGGGCATGGCGAAGTGACCTCCGTGCAGAAAGGGTCCGGGTAGAGGGGACCCTGAAAATGAAGGGGGATGAAAGGAAGGGGAGGGGTTAAGGGGTCTGACGGATGCCGGCGTGCGGCGCGTCAGACGCGGCGGCGCAGGAGCACCACGGTGGCGAGTGTGAGCAGGAGGGCGAGGCCGCCCAGGATGGCCGTGTCGGCCCACTGGAAGGTCCAGTAGTCGCCGGCCGGGTTTGCCTCGTAGAAGCGGGCGATGTACCCGTGCCCGTCCATGCATTCCTTCAGCTCGGTGCCGGACGGCATGGGGCAGTTCATCACGTCGTCGCGGCGGCCGGAGGCGGTCACCAGGCCGTAGTGGCCGGTCGACCACTTCTCGCCCATCGGAGGCTTGGGGATGCTGCCGGTGCTGGTGTAGGTGTGCGGCGGGACCAGCAGGCGCGTGCGGTGCGTCCACTCCAGCAGGAGCGTCATCGCCCCGGTCAGCAGGAGAGTCAGGCCCATCGCCTCCAGGACCCGGCGGGCCAGCAGGCCCAGGAGTGTGCCGGCCGCCAGGCCGAAGAGGGCGGCGGCGACGACGCGCGGGCCGGAGCCGCTCAGCGCCGTGTTCTCGTACCAGAAGAGGCCGTAGCTCCGGTTCGCGGCCGGCTCCCACCACCATGCGAACAGCCAAGTGAGCAGGCCGGAGAGGGTCGCTGTGGTCGCTGCGGCGAGGGCGTACCGGGAGGCGAACCACTGGCCGCGGCTCACTCCCTGGGCGAGCACCATGCGGTGCGTGCCCAGTTCCCGGTCGCGGCCCAGCAGAGGGGCGCCCCAGAAGACGCCGATCAGGATGGGCAGGGCCATGTTCAGCGCCGCGAGGTAGCGCAGCGGCTCCACGTCCAGAAGCAGGGGAAGGCCGGTGTCGGGCCGCGTGCAGAACAGCGGCCCGGTGCCGCAGTGGCCGAACAGCCCGCTGTTCAGGTCGTCCGCCATGGCCGAGCGGGAATACGCGGCGATCGCCGCGGCCGCGGCCAGGACAGCAGCGCCGATACCGACCAACACCCTCTGATGGCGCCATGCGAGCCACAGGGAGCCGTTCCACAGAGAGCCGTTCGAGCGAAAGCCGTTCATGCTGCCGTCTCCGTCCGCTCAGCTGCCGCGGGGCGCATCGCGTCACCGGCCTGGAGGTGGCCGGCCAGGATGTCCTCCAGCCTGGGCCGCGCGACGTGCCAGTCGCCGCGCACCGGTCCGTGCTGCCGTATCAGGGCGGTCATCTGTCTGGCGCTCGTCCGGCGCTGTACGACCGTGTGGGATCCGGCCAGGGCGGCGGCCTGGCCGGCGTGTCCGGTCAGCACGGCGTGGCTCTCGCGCAGCACTTCGGTGTCCTCGCTCAGCTCGACGCGGCCGTCCCGCAGCAGCAGTACCCAGTCGCAGGTGTGCTCCAGTTCGGGCAGGACGTGGGAGGACAGCACGATGCTTGTGCCGCGCTCGGCGGCCTCGGCCATCAGCGCCGCCATGATCTCGTTTCGCGCCACGGGGTCGAGGTCGGCCATCGGCTCATCCAGCAGCAGCAGTTCGGGCCGCTTGCCGAGCGCCAGGGCGAGAGCGACTCGGGTGCGCTGTCCGGGGGACAGCTCGCCTATGCGGGCGGCAAGCGGAATGCTTCCCTCGTGGACGGTCCGCTCGGCGGCCGCCCGGTCCCACGAGGAGTTCAGTTTCTCGCCCATGCGCAGGGTGTCCGTCACGGTGAAGCGGGGGTAGAGCGGCTTGCCCTGGGTGAGCAGGGCGACCCGGGCGCGGGCTTCGGGTGCGCCCGGCGGAGCGTCCAGTACGCGCAGTTCCCCGGTGTCGGCGCGCAGCAGGCCGCCCGCCAGGTGCAGCAGGGTGCTCTTGCCGGCACCGTTACGTCCCACGAGGGCGGTAACGCGGCCGTTGGGCACGGTGAATTCGCAGTCCCGCAGGGCCCAGCCGCCCCGCGTCCGGTACCGGAATCCGAGTCCCTTGGCGCGTAGCGCGGCCGGCGCGTCAGGCCCGGTCAATGCGTCCTCCTCTTTCGCCCCCGGTCGCCCGGGGTGTGCTCGTGTTGCTCATCGTGCTCGTTCTGCTCGTTGTCGTGGGCGTCCAGGGCGGCGGTGACCAGGGCGAAGATGTCGGCCCGTTCCAATCCCGCCGCCCGCGCGCGTGCCGTCCAGCCGGCGAGTTCCATACGCAGGGGCGAGTCGTCCTCCGCGCCGGGCCGTGCGAGCGACCGCGTCACGAAGGTCCCCAGCCCGCGCCGCAGTTCGACCAGCCCGGCCTGCTCCATGTCGCGGTAGGCCCGCAGCACGGTGTTGGGGTTGATGGCGGTCGCCGCCACCACCTCCTTCGCCGTGGGCAGTTTGTCGCCGACCTTCAGCGTGCCCATCCGGAGCGCCCGTTCGGTCTGCTCGACGATCTGCACGTAGGCCGGGACGCCGCTGCCACGGTCGATCCGGTACTCGACCACGTCACCTTCCATCACTTCAATGTGCTTCCATTAATGAATTAATACAAGCATGATGGAGGCCTGGCAGGGATGTCAAACAGGAGCACCACCCGAGCGGCCCTCGCCGTCGCTGCCGCGCCGACCCTCGCCGCAGCGGCCCGGCAACGCATGCTGCTCGTCGGCCGGGGCGGCCTGCCGCCTCGGCCCTTCCCGCTGCGCGCGGCAGCCGCATGGTGGCTCGCACGTCCCCGGTGACGGCGGGGCAGACCCGCCTCGGCCGCTGGCGCGGGTGATACGCATGCTGTGCCGCACACCGGCCCCGGCGTACTTCGCGAGCGGCCTGGAGCACGGCACCGGCAGGCTCCTCACGACGCAGGCGGTCAGCTGCGGCCGCCGGCTCGCCATGAAGATCGGCACGGCCGTGCTCGTTGGCACGGTGTGCACCGCGACGCTCTCTGCCGCGTTCGGCTGCTGGCTGGGACCGGTCCGCGAGGAGAACGAGGTCCTCGACTGGCCGGCGGGCAGCGCCACGGGCCCGCTGCCGGTGGCGCTCAGCGCAGCGTCGAGGATCCGATCCCCTGTGGTGGAACCTGACGCGGATCTGAGAGGACAGGATCACAGCACCTTGTGCGCGAACACCTTGTGCGCGAACACGAACGCGCAACACTCCCACGCGTTCGTTCCCCACAATCGACGTCCCGGACCACTATGTGGTCATGACCAGCGCGTTCGTCCAGGCGGAAGCCACCAACTGGCTCGCCATCGCCATCGCCATCGCCATCGACATTGACATCGACATTTGGACGTGGGGCAGCATCCAGACCGGATGCCAGAAGACTTTTTTCGCTTCCTGACCACCTTCCTTCGTCTGGATGGTCGCCACCGCTTGAATCCGTCGTGCGGGGGTGGCCGGTGGCGGCATTCGCGCCGTGAAGTCGTCGGGTGACCCGTTCGACGTCGGGGGACCCGGCTTGAAGGCGAACGGGGTAGCTCCGCGTGCACGATGCCGGCTCAGGCTTGAGTCTGTGGTCATGAGTATCCGTCCATGGATCATCGTGGAGCCGCCGGACAGTCGCGGTCTGCGTCGCGTCACCATCGGCGGCGAGACGGTCGGCAGTGCCTGGTCACCGACCGAACTGCGTAAGATAATCGGCCGCCACGGTTACCCCGAGAACATGGATCTGGATGATCCGGCATCTGTGTGCTGGCGCGGGGGCGACAGCAGGGCTTGGCCCGATCGAGCTTGGAGAAGGCGCTCCACCATGTTGCTCATGGTGGCCGGGCTGCTTGTTTCTATGGTTTTCAACGCAGTCATCGGATGGCCGGACGCCTCCGGGGCGCTGACTTTCGCGCAACGGATTACCGGTGTGTTGTTTGTCCTGTCGGGTGTGGCGCTGGGAATTGCGGCAATTGCGGCGCTCGACTACTGGGGAAGGCGCCACTTCAGGGCCTCTGGTGCGGTTGTAATATTCGGGGCAATTATTGTACTGGCCACCGATGGCCTCCTTCTTCTTCTCTGGTTCGAGGAGAGGGAGTACACACGCCATCTTCTGGTCTACTTGCCCGCGTTGTGCTGGGCCGTATGGGCGATTTTTGTTCTTGTGTGCGAAAAATCTTGGAAGGGCATGCCGCAGCCCAAGAGATTCGCGGCCGGGGTGGTCGCCACGGTACTCCTGACGGCTGTCAGTCTCGCGTATTCCACTATGTACCAGCCTGCGTCCGCACCTATGCATTTTACTTTGAAGGCGGAATTCGGGAAGGCGTGGGAGGATAATAGGCTTCCCTTCCTGCATGTCCCGCTGACGCTTTACATGAAAAACACCGGAGGGATCCCGGTGTATATCGTCAATGACATCTACACGGTCCGTGGCAGGGTGGCTGTGTATTCCCTGGAGGAGGAGGATCCGACGGCGGAGTGGAAGAAAAGTGTCGAGAGGCAGGGGGCGCGCGAAGGGGAGGCCGAGCTCTATGTCGGCCAGCCAAATTACACTACGGTGAGCAGTGGAAGATTCTATGAGTCCGGTAGTTCGCTCGACGTCGGGCAAGAATACGCTTTGAAGCGTGTATTTCAGCTTCCCAGGAACGTCGGGTACGACGTCTTGAGTGTTGCATTGCAGATCTCGTACATGAGAAAGGATCGGGGCAGGCTCGACGTGGAGGAGTTCGGGTTCCCTCATGTTTCGTGGAACGAACGCGAGGGGCGCTACTACTGCGAACCGGCGATCTGTGGGGAGCAGCTGGTTTATCGGGGAAGGGTGCGTCACAATAACAATTTGATCAACGTGACACGTAAGCCGCGTTATGTGACTGCTGTCTGGTCTCCGGGTGGCCGGTTCATCTCATCGATTTCTTCTGTTCCGTACGGATTCTCCGGGGTGGGTGACTACAGAGAAGAGAAGAGGGAGCTGCAAAGATATGGAGCTGCGAGGTCCCGGGCTGATTCAGTGATCTCCGTGGCGGAATTGTTGAGATCTGCCGGGGTCTGACGGATCACTCGCCGGCCTTGGCGAGCCAGGTGCCCACTGTGACCCCGTCTTCGCCAAGGTACGCGGCAGTCTGCTCGCAGGACAGGGCAGAGGCTCCCAGGCTTCCGAACAGTTTGTCGTGCGGTACGAGCTCGGCGAGTTCAGTGATGAGCGGTATGACTTCGAACGGGCCGTGGGTATGTTCGTCGTTCCGCAATTGTGCGAGGACGTCGAGCGTATCGTCGCTATTTTCCTCCGCCTTCCAGAAGTCCTTGACCCCTTCCGTCTCCCACTGTGCGGGAAGCAGCTTGTCCAGCGCCCGCACGAGGGCAGATTCGGAGGTGGACTCGAATATGGCGCTGGTGCAGAACGCGGCGGCCTTGCCGAGCGACTCTTCCGGGCGTTTCTGGGCAGAGGCGGATTGCTCCTGCTGGTCTTTCATGCGAGATGTCTTGTCATCCAGTTCTTTCGTGAGCCTGGACCGCTCGTCCGGTGATGTCCCGGGGTCACTGATTTTTCTCAGCAGTGCGCTGACCTGCCGTGTGATGTACGTGAGCTCTTTTTGTTCCCTCGGCGGTGTCCCCTTGTCGTGCATCATGTCCTGCGAGGAGCTGTCCGCCAGCAGGCTGTAGGAAAATTTCTTCTCTGCCGAGCTGACCTGTGGCCAATTCTGGCTCCTCTGCGCGGCGTAGGTCGTGTCTTTCACGATGGCGATCATGTGGCCACGCAGGTCCTGTAGCGTCCTGGGATCGCGGATCAGGTCCAGGGTGGATGTTGTCCGTTTGACCACCAGGATGAACATGGACCGTTCTTCGGTTGCCCCCTGGGGACCGTTTACCGTCTCGAGCGCGGAAGTCACCTGCTTCACGATCGAAGTCAGCTCCCTCCGCAGCTCGGGAGGTGTTCTGGGATCGCTGATGGCTGCCAGCGTGGTGGACAGGTTCTTCGTGCTCTCGACGACCCCTTGCCTGTCCTGTGGCGACGTCTCCGGATCCTCGACCGTGCGGACGATGGTGATCAACGTTTCCACGGTCGGCACGAGTTCTTCGGGGACTCGCTCCTTCTCCTTGTTCAGGGTCTTCGTCGCCTCGTCGATTTCCACCGTCTGTTCAGGCGGGAGTCCGGACGTCTGTTCGTCCGTGTCGCCCGTGTCCGGCGGCTCGGAGATGTCAGACGTGCCGCTCGGTGTGGAAGGGGGAGACGTCGTGGATCCCGTGGGACCGCTCGGTTCGGGCGACGGTGGCGAGTCGGGGGACGTGGTGGGTCCCGTCGGACCGCTCGGCGTATCGGAAGGAGACTGTGGAGGATCCGTGGGCTGAGTCGGTACTCCGGCACGGCCCTCGTTCAGCCTCTGAGAATCTGCTGCGGCAATCGGCAGACCTGTCGGCAGCGCGAGCACTGCGGCCAGAATGGATGCGTTGGCCGCGTGAAGGATTGTTCGCCGAGAAATTCTGGCCATGATGGTTCCAGATACGCTTGGCGTAGAGTCGTTCCGTCCGTAGTGGATTCTTCCTTGTGAGGCGGTAGCTCCAGGAAATTGGGAGCCGGAAGAATACGGCACCGATATAAAACAACTCTCCACCTGTCCAGCGCCGCCTGCAACGGGAGCGCCGGGCCGCGCTGTGCGAGGGCACCGCGGTCATACCCAGCAGCGTGAACGGGCCGGTGGCCTCGGACGAGGCGTACACCTCGTACTTCGCCGCGTCGGCGACGGCCTGCCGCCCCCGGGTTGCCGAGGCCGCAGGTGGTGCAGATGCCCGTCCAGCACCTCAGCAAGTCCTGAAGGACGTCGAGGACTTGGTAGGGGGCCCACTTCCTGCGGGCTGCGCCGCGGCTGCCTCGGTCGTCCCGAGCAGTTCGTCGGGGTCCCGGTCGACGGGCACCGGGGGGCAGTGCGGCAGTGGGGGCGGAGCTGCGCCGGCTCTCGCCGGGCCGGTTGCCGGCCCGGGCGACGATGGTGCCGCGGCGCCACAGGGGGGCGTCGGCGTTCTCGTCGGGTTCGGGGAAGTATCCGGGCCGGTCGCGGAAGTAGGCGCCGATGGTGGAGGTGCGGGTGTGACCGAGGAGTTTGACCACTTCCGCTTGGTCAGAAGTTCGTCCTGGTCGGCGAGTACCGCGGCCGCCAGTGTGCGCTTCATCGTGCGCGTTTGGCCAAGAACTCCGTGACCTCGTCATGGCGCCAGAACCGTTTGCGGCCCTCGCTGTGTGCGACTGCGGGGGAGTTGCTGTCGGCCGGACGCTTCTTGCGGTCGGTTACCTCGTCGCTGTGCAGACCCATGACCTTCAGCATCCGCACCGGGCGGGCCGAACTCGTGCTTCAGAGGGCTGACGATCGGCCTTCCGGCGCCGGAGACCACGCTCCCCTTCGCGGCCTCGCGGCAAGTAGGGGCTGCCCATGCGAGGGAAACGCCCGTACGCGGCGATCCCGGTCCGCTGTCGGTGCGGCTGAAGTTCGCACGCCGGATGGCACCGGGAGTGGTCCGGGGTGCTCCGGTCGCCGTCGCGTGCCCGGTCGCGGCCGGATTGCACAGCGCGGTGAACGTGTCGTGGCTTTCCCACCGCCGCTCGGGGCGGGAGATTGACGAAGGTGCCTGACGAGACGAGAGACGGGCGACACACGGTCGGCGGGCCTGCTGTGGCGCCGGCTTCACACCTGACCGACTCTGGCCTGTAAGGGAGATCCACGAGGGGCCGACAGAAGGAGACCCTTTCATGGCCGTCACCACGACCGATCACTCGGTCCCTCACACGTCGACTGTCCCCGCGAACGCGGGCCAGAAGGTGAAGCTGTTCGTACGAGAGCACGACGGCACGCCCTCCGGCCCCCCTGCGAACCGCAAGGCCGTCCTCATGCTGCACGGCAGGAGTGTGCCGGTGCTGGCAGGCTACGACCTCCAGCACACCTCCTACGGGTGGGCCAAGGCCCTCGCCCAGGCCGGTTATGACGTCTTCATGATGGATCTGCAGGGCTCTGGCCGGTCGCCGCGCCCCCGGATGGAGGACCCCTGCAATGTCAATCCCAACCAGCAGGCTGCCGTCACTCCTCCCCTGTCGGGCCCACGAACGGCGAGCTATCCGTTCGTACTGACCAACTCTCGGAGCGACCAAGAAGAGCTCAGCACCGTCGTCGAGTACATCTGCAACGAGCGCAACGTTTCAAAGGTCGCCTTCATCGGCTGGTCGGCGGCCGCGTTCGCCATGGGACCGTACGCAATCAAGAATCCGGGGAGGGTGGAGAGCTTGTTCCTCCTCGGCCCGATCTTTCCTCCGCTGGGCCCCTCGAACCCGCCGACCCTGCCGGTACCCGGCTTCCCCACCCACGTGCTCACCCGCACAAGCATCGAACAGGCCTTGCCCATGAAGTGCGCGAACCAACACGAGCCCGGCATGGTCGACGTTGTGTGGAACGCCCTCATGGACAATGATCCGATCGGCCGTGATTGGGGACCGCTCCTTCCCTCCGGACAGCCGGCGGGCGTCAGCCGTTTTCGGAACTTCGTGACATGGGGCTGGAACAACACCGCCGCAGGGCAAGGAGGCGTCCTCGGCGGAAGGGTGCCCGCGCTGATCGTGCACGGCGAACACGATCAGACGGCCAACACCACACCGCCCAGCTCCAACCCGGCACTCGACTTCCACGTCCCCGCGCTCTACGACGCCATCACGGGACCGCACAAACTCCTCGTCACGGTGAAGTGCGCCGGCCACTCGATGCCCTGGGAAAGTCAGCACAAGAACCTGCACAACCTGTCGAAGCACTGGCTCAAGCACACCAAGGTCGACGGCAAGACCCAGGGCAGCTTCGAGATGGACGAGAACGGCGACATCAGCCCGGCACCATGAACCTGGCTACGCCACCCTTTAGCCGTCCAACGGGAGTCGCTCTGACCGAGTTCTTCGGGGATGCCGAGTCCACCGGTCACGCGATGCTGCTCTGGATCGACTGATCAACTTCTGCGAGCTCGATTCCTTCGCCATTGCCGTGACCGCGTACCCCCTTTGCCCCTGCTGTTGTCAGCCGGACTGCTCAACCGCGCTTTGAAACGGTGTCCCTTCCGAGCTGCCACATTTCATGGTTCCCACATTCTGCCGTGATCTCGGCCGTCGCCTGAGCCGCGGTGAGGAAATCATCGACCACTGGCGAGCTGCGCGATGCCGCCGCCGCGAGGCACACCTGGTCGGGCGCCAGAGCCGGGATCGGCACATAGATGACTTCCGGATGTGAGTAGAACACGGACGCCGAACGGGCCAGGAACGAGATACCCCGGCCGGCCGCGACATGTTCGAGCGTCTCGTCCACCCCGCGCACCAGATACCCGGCATTGGGGTGCGGGCGCCTGGTGGGCTGCGTGCTCGGGTCGGCATGCCAGACCAGCGGTTCGCCGGCCAGGTCGGCCTCGGTGACCTCCTCCTTGCCGGCCAACCGGTGGCCTGCGGGCAGCACCGCCACCCGCGGCTCGGTGTACAGAGGGGTGACGCGCAGGCCGGACTCGTCGATGGGCAGCCGCACATAGCCGACGTCGATGCGGCCGTCGAGCAGCATCGGGGCCTGGTCGTCCCATTCGATCCGCTGCACGTCCACGACCACGTCCGGGTGCCGGGCCTCGAACGCCCGCGCCGCCGGGATGACCGGGATGCCGGCCCGGAAACCGACCATCAGCCGCCGGCTGCCACGCGCTGCCACGGACACCCGGCGGCGGACCGCGTGCGCGGAGGCGAGCAGCGGACCGGCGTCGGCCAGCAGCTGTCGGCCCGCGTCGGTCAGCGCTACGCCGTGGCGATCCCTGGTGAACAGCGAGGCGCCGAGATCCTGCTCGAGCGCGCGGATCTGCCGGCTGAGCACCGGCTGCGCGATATGTAGCTCATCGGCGGCGCGGCCGAAGTGCAACTGGTCGGCCACGGCGGCGAAGTAACGCAATTTGCGCAGGTCCAGATCCATCGCGTCTCCCAGTCCGGTGATGCCTTGAGGGTATCACCACGGCTAAAAGAAGTCTTGGACACCCACTCAGCCCAATGGCAACCTGAAAAGGTACCTCTTGGGGACGAAGTGAATTCGGCACAAGAATTCGACATCGGACCTCGGTAGCAGGGGCCAGGTCCAGAATGAGCCCACTGTTTCGGATGCCTATCAATTCAATGGAGTGATTGTGGGAAAGCTCGATGGCAAGGTAGCGGTGATCACCGGTGGATCCACCGGCATGGCACTGTCCGGCGCCAAACTGTTCGTTGAGGAAGGAGCGCACGTCTTCATCCAGGCCCGGCGGCAGGAAGCACTGGACGACGCCGTCAGGCTGATCGGCCGCAACATCACCGCCGTCCAGGGTGACGCGGCCGAACTGGATGACCTGGACCGCTTGTACGACACCGTCAAGCGGGAGAAGGGCTCGATCGACGTGCTGTGGGCCAGCGCAGGGATGGGCGAACCCGCCGTCCTCGGTGAGATCACCGAGGAACAGTTCCACCGCGCCTTCTGGCTCAACGCGCGCGGCACCCTGTTCACCGTGCAGAAGGCACTGCCGCTGATCAACGACAACGGCTCGATCTTCATGACCGGATCCAACGCCTCCCTCGGCGCCTTCCCCGGCTGGAGCCTCTACGCGGGAAGCAAAGCTGTTCAGCAGGCCTGGGCCCGCGTCTGGCTCAACGAACTGCGCGACCGGAAGATCCGGGTCAATGTCCTGACCCCCGGCCAGGTCGCCACCGCCAAACAGGAAGAACTGTTCGACGAGGCAACCACGGCCGCATTCGAGTCCCTCATCCCCCGCGGAAAGATGGGCCGTCCGGAAGAAATCGCCACCGTCGCCCTGTTCCTCGCCTCCGACGACTCCAGCTATGTCAACGGCCTGGAACTGGTCACCGACGGCGGCACCACCGCCATCTGAACCACACGCCAGGAATGCCGCCGGCATACAGCACAACAACCGATTCGCCACAACCGACTGATCTCGAACACGGACATCCGCAACACCCGGAAGTGTTGCGCGGGTGCCGAATTCGCGTGCTGACGAGCCGGAGGCGCCGGGAAGGACGCGGTAGTCGGCCCAGAAACGTCGCGGCCGACGCCCTGCGCCTGACCCGGCACGAACGAGACAGACCGACACCTTGAGTGCAGAAAGAGAGCACACCTCATGAGCGGCATCACCCTCATCGGTACGGGGAACATGGCCCGTGCCATCGGCACGCTCGCAGTGGCGGGCGGCAACACCGTCGAGGTCATGGGACGCGATCAGTCCAAGGCCGATGACCTGGCCAAGGCACTGGGCGGCGGCGCGACGACGGGCCAGTGGGGCGCCGTCCCGGCCGGGGACATCGTCATCACGGCCCTGTTGTACGACGGTGTCGTTCCGGTCGTCGTGGAGTACGGAGACGCCCTCGCGGGCAAGGTCATTGTCGACATCAGCAACCCCTTCAACGCCACGTTCGACGGACTGGCCCACAGCGAGGAGACCTCGATCGCGCAGGAGGTCGCCAAGGTGGCCCCGGCCAGCGCCAGCGTGGTAAAGGCATTCAATACCATTTTCCGCAATGTCCTGGAGAAGGGCCGGCCAAACGTCTTCATCGCCGGCGACAATGCGCAGGCCAAGGCGGGCGTGGCGGCATTCATCGAGAGCCTCGGGCTGCGCCCGCTGGACGTCGGCGGCCTGAAAATGGCGCACTGGCTGGAAGGAATGGGCCTGGTCACGGTGAGCCTCGCCGGCAACGGGGTCGGGCACTGGGACTTCGCCCTCGGCGTCAACGAATTTACCGGCTGAGCCCCCGGGGCCGAGCAGTCGGCGAACAGGGCGCCGTCCGCCCGGACAATGGTTGATGGATCACCGACTCGCTGATGTCGGATATCAATGTTGGCGAACGATCCTGCCCGAGGAGACTCTCGCGATGAAGCTCGGTCTCGTATTCGTGGGGCGGCGTGTCTCCGATCGCGCTGTGGAGCCGGTGGTTTTTGAACCCCGGTCGACCCATGCCGCGGTGCCGAGTTCGACGTCGGCGAGGCCGTGCCAGGGTCGGCGAGGCTTGATCAGCTCCGTTTTGTGGAGGCCGGTCCGGGACTCCATGGGCGCGTTGTCCAGGCATCACCGACGGTGCCGACCGAGGCGTCGATACGGGCCTCGAGGAGGTGCGCCTGCGCTGGCGCCGGACCCGCCCGTGCCGGGTGAGCGCTACGTGGACAAGGGGCGGCGGGGCCGAAGACGACGTCCCGGTCGGCCGTGTGACCCGCGCACGCACCGCGTTCGCCGACCGGGTGGCGTCGCCGGACAGGTGCGGCCCTGAGGCTGGATCCCTCAGGGCCAGACCCCCGGAGAAGTCGATCCGGCGGGCCCAGTGCGGATGGTCTATCAGCGGATTCCGGTTGCCCTGGAGTTCCGCGATGGCCGCGTTGCGGTGCAGCTCGTATGCGGTGACCGGCTCCCGCTCGTGCCACTTCAGCAGTACCGGCAGCCGGTCCTCGGGGAACTCGCGCGCGGCGTCGCCGACCTGTCCCGGATACCGGAGCAGGAAGTACAGAGTGGCCCGGGAGACCGCTCCCTTGCCGTTCGCCGGCTCGAATCCCACACTCTCGCGCATCCCGCAGTCGTCCCGGACCGCTTCCTCGAAGTCGGGGAAGTCGAAGTACGGGAAGTTGCCGCGGAAGCTGTTGCAGCCGACCTCGCAGGCGAACAGGTGGTGGAGATCACCCCGCATCGGCTCCTGCTTGGCGAACCACGACTGCGGTACCACGTGCTCGCAGTTGAACGGCATCGACGCCTCCAGCGCGTCGAACTCCGCCTCGAACTCGGCCGGACCCGCCGTGCTTTCCTGGAGCAGCAGTTCCTGCACCCGCGCCAGCCGCACCTCGGCGACGGCCGCGTCCGCCCTTATCAGCTCCTCGGGGGAGAAGTCCTTGCCCGAGTAGATGCTGCGCAGGCGGCCGTCCTTGTGCAGGTCGACCCAGGGGTAGACCAGCCGCATCGGCTTGTAGCGGGGCTGCGGGGTGTGGGTCTCCTCCAACAGCGCGGTGAGCGCACGGCGCAGCGCGTCACCGTCGTGGGTGTCCACGCTCGCGTAGTACGCCTCGCGTGCCGCCGCGTCAGCGCTGCGGTCGTAGTACGGCCGCTCCTGCGCGAGCCGGTGGTTGATCAGCGCGGCGTCGACGTCCTTCTCGACCGCTGACACGACATCCGTCCGGCCGGCCGAGGGCTGCGGCCCCGCTGCCGGCGACGGTGCGAGCGCAGGAATGGTGGCGAGGAGGCCGGCTGACGAGACCGACGAAGTGCCGAAGTCGACGGTGATCCGCAGCGGGACGGTGAGCTGCGCAGCCCCGCCGGCCACCGGTGACGGCAGACCCTGTGCCTGTTCCTGCGCCTTTGAGTGCGCCGTGGTCCCTGACCCGTTGGCGCCCGCCAGAGAGGAGCCGCCGTCCGCCGTGGGGGTGGGCATCGGCGGAGCACTCTCCACCGGCGACGGCGTGAGTCCGGTGGCGAAGACTTCGTCCCGCAGCCGGGCCGCCTCACCGGTCAGGTTGACCTCGCGCAGCGCACTCAGCACCCGGCTGATCCGCACGCCTTCGTTGGCCCGCCACGCCAGTTGCTGGTCACCCATGTCCGGACGCCACACCGAGCCGTCGATACTCAGTGGCCGGCCCTGGTCGTCGGTCTTCGGGACGGCCGAGTGGTGCAGGGCGACGACCTCCCACTGGTCGTTGAAGACGGGTGACCCCGACGAGCCCTCACGGGTGTCGGACTCGTAATGCAGGAACCGCTCCAGCACGTCGACAATCTGGTTCTCGCGCAGCGCGATCTGCTTCGGCTCGCCCCGGGGGTGCTGGATTATGTTGACGAACTCCCCGATGATGACCTTCCCCTGTGCTTCGCTGAGGACCAGCCGGCCGAACGACGACAGCGTCTCCCCCTGCGTGCCACGCGGGGCCACTGCGACGAGGCTGTAGTCCAGTGCCCGGTCGGTGACGAAGAACCGCTGTGGCTCCAGTGCGAAGACTGCCGGCACGAGCGGGCCACCGTCGACTCCGTCCTGGAACGCGAACGCGACCCTGCTGCGGTGTGCGTCCTCGGGGTTGCGCAGCACATGGTTGTTAGTGAGCAGCAGGGACGGGGACACCATGAAGCCGGTGCCGTGTCCGCCGCCCGGTCCGGTGATGGTGACCCGGCCGACCGAGCGGGAGACTTGGAAGCCCTCCTCCAGGAACGCCACCGGGGCGAGGTTGTTGCGCCCGATGATGCGCTCCAGGCCCAGCACATCACTGTTGAAGGCATCCGGGGGTAGTTGCAGAGTGCTTCCCGCGCTGCTGGCGGGATCCGTGGGCGTCCGCTCGATCGCCCGCGCCATTGCCCAGTCGGCGCCGAGCCGAGCCAGCCGCTTCTCGACCCGCTGGGGGGCGTCGGCGTACAGCACGCCGCGCGTCTCGAGAACGGTCTGGTTTCTTTCCCGGTGTTCGGTCCGGTTCTCGTAGCGTGCCGCGGCCATCGTCAGTTGCGACAGATAGTCCGATTCTCGTTCGGAAGCGAGTTCCGCCGTGGCCATGGTGTGCCTCCTGGCCTGATCAATTGTGGCGGTCGTGTCTGAGGGACACGGTGTGTGGGGTGGCAGGCGAGGTGGCGTCGGATGAAAGGCGTCGCTCTGCCGAGGTGCGGGCGGGCGGTGTCGCGCTGGCCGCTTTCTGCACACGTTCTATTGTTATCGATGCTTGCAGACATTGGAAACATGTGCAAAGTAGCCCAGCAGACCTGGTGGTTGAAGGTTCATTGGGGCACCGCGCAGCGACCCGCTGTGGCCGGCGACGACCCAGAGGGCGGAGTTGTGCGCATCGCCTCCGCCGTCCAGCTGTTCGTCATCTGCTTCGTCAACCGGGCGCTCGGCACCTGTCCGTTCTGGACGTCGTCCGACTCGGCTGATCCACCGCCCGCTCGAAGGAGAGCCGCGCTAGGTGCCGAAGGGCTGCCGACCGGCCGCCTGGGCGGTCCGGCCGTCGCGGCGCGGCTGTCGAGGCGGGAACGATGGGGACCCCAGTCCGCGCCGCGGGTGCCGGGCGGGGAACGCCGGCGCCGACGACGACGGCACGGCACCGGAGTTGAGCCGGCTGCGTCGGAAGGGGTTGGGCCACCGCATTCTCCGCGCGCCGTTGCCGGCGGCTTCGACGACAACCATGCTCTTGCCCGTGGCATACCGGACGGCAAGAAGGTCATCCGGCCGCCACTCGACCGCGATGGAGCCCTGCTGGCCTGTCCCGGTGGCCCGTGGCCCGGGCCGGTGGACCTCCAGGAGAAGGACGTCCCCGGGACCCAGCCGTCCTCGGCAAAATCAGTGGTGACACGAACGGTTTCGGCGTCACCGGCATCGCACCTGAGCGGTGATCAGCGCCTCGTCGTTCTCTCTGCCGACCGCGACCGCCATCCGGGCCGCTACGGACCGGGGCACGCTCTACGGCCCATGGTCTTGCCCGCGCCATAGCCGTGCGAGGCGCCACGGCGGGCGATCTTCGGAGTGATCTCGCGGCGCCGGAGGAGTCGCCGGTACTGGTCGAAGTCGTAGCCTTCGTTGGCGAGCAGTTGGTCGGGGGCACCGCGAGTGGTGTGCCGTCGGCGAAAGCCGACGAGTAGATGGTCTCAGCCTCGGATCCAGAGGATCTGCGGCACGGCCACCGGCCGGGTCGGGTACGGCCCGTCAAGCGTCGGCCTGCTCCGTGAAGTGCCGGAGAAGGGCTGCCTGGACGTGCTGGAGGAACAGGGTGTTCTGCTTGATCTGGGACAGGCGGGTCGTGGCGTGGGCGGCGTACTCCGGTCCTTCCACGGCGGAGGCCAGGAGGAAGGCGGCGAGTACGTCGATGCCGCGCGCCGTATCCGCGAACTGGCCCACGGGGACCATACGGCGGTCGAGCGGGACGGCGTCGTCGGCGACCACGTCAGTGACCAGAGACGGCTGCCAGCTGTCCGCGTTGTTGAGCGAGTAATGGGTGTCGAACCGGACGGTGACTGTCTCACTGGCCGGCACATCGACGCTGTACGAGCCGTCGTCGTTGGTGTAGGCATGGTCGATGAGGGTGAGGTCGGGGCGGTAGACGCTGACCTTGATCATGAAGATCGGCTCGTCCCCGGTGATGGTTCGTACATGCCCGTGCATGAGAGTCTCCTCTCTCGGGCGCGACCGGGATTCTCTCGTCGAGGACGTGCGGGGGCGACCCAAATCGGCGAACGCAACTCTGATCAAAATACAGGCATCCGGGGGCCGTTCGTGCGCGCCTCATTCCAGGTTCGCCCTGCGCGCTCGCCATGTCAATTGCGGTCCGGGGCGTTCGTCCGCGCTGCACAGGGCACCTCTGCTGGATATGGGCCACGGCAATAGCATGTCCTCTCCACGCAACGTTACGACCGTGCGTAAGAGGGCGTAAAGCGTGGCGAATGCACGATGATCAACTGTCTCCGGTGTCAATCCCCTGGTTGCGTAGAGACGTTGGTTATGCGGCCCGCTCTTCCTGATTGGTCCGCCCCCGCGTTTCCTGGGTGATCCGTTCGAACTCGACGGGTGGTTTCCCGCTGGCCGCGCTGTGACGGCGTCTCGTGTGGTAGACGTCCGCGATCCACGTGGCGGTCTTCAGCCTCGCCTCGGCGCGGGTGGCAAAGGTGTGCCGGTGGATGTACTCGACCTTGAGGACCGAGTGGAACGACTCCGCGGCGGCATTGTCCAGCGCGGACCCGACGCGCCCCATCGACTGCACCACGCCCCAGCGGCCGCACAGCTGCTGGAACGCCTCGAATGTGTATTCACTGCCGCGGTCCGTGTGGAAGATGACGCCGTCGACCTGGCCGCCTCTCGTCGCGATCGCCATCTGCAGGGCGGCGCTGACCTGAATGACCCGACGGCGTGGGCCGTTCTTCAGCCCGTGCTCTCCTCAATCCGCAGGCTTCCCCTCAACGGCTGGGACCCGCGGCCAAGCTCGGCGGGGCACTCAGCGCCATCAGCGCTGCCCGGCACCGAAACGGAGGACGCCTGGCCGGAGACGGCGCAGCGTGTGGAGGACCTCCGCAAAAGAAGGACCTCCGCAAAGAAGGCCTGAACCTGGCCTGAACCTGCCCCGGCATCAGCGCGAGGAGGGGAGTGGGTGGTGTGGGATGACGCTGCGCGGTGACGTTGTCAGGTGGGGCGGTCGCGCCCGCGCGGTGCTTGGGCCGTCGCCCCTGGGCCGGGCTCCGCGGGAGGCATGGGTGGCAGACCTGCAGCGATGCCCGGCAGCAGCACCGGCTCCAGCCGGATCGAGTCCAGACCGCCCAGGTAACGCTCCAGCTCCGGCGGCCGGTAGCCGGGGTCGCGGTCGTAGCGCTCCTTGGTGGGGACCGCGAGGAACTCGTTGCCATCGGGCTCACCGTCGTCCCTCACCGCTTTTCCGAGAGGCCGGTGGTAGGGCTTGGCCAGTCGGTACATGCCCGTCCGTGAGGCGTGTAGCGGGCCCGAACCGTCCGGCTGTACACGGAAGTTGATGCTCTGCTCCGGCTTCATCACCTTCGGCCCGGGCGCGCTGAGGACATCGGCATCGAACTGCAGGCCATGTCTGCGAGCCTGGTCGACCATCCACAGCAGGGTGATGTCGGACAGCCCCGCCTCCTTGTAACCGCCACCGACATCGCAGTGCACGCCGGTGAACCACACCTGCTTCAACTCCTGGCCCCGCTCGGCGGCACCGGGCTGTTGGTGCCACAGGGTTGGCCGGAACGCCGAGCGCTCTTCGTCGACGGCCAGCACGTGGAAGGCCGCTCTGACCCAGCTGCTCAGCTCGGTGTCGTGGAACGCCCACCGGTGGTTGAACCGGTTCACGGAAGGCTGTAGCCATGCGGTGTCGGGCAGCGGGACACCCAGGGCTCCGACTGTGTCCCACACCCCGACGAAATGGATCTCCGTCTCGCGCGCATACGAGCGACGGAACAGCGTCGCGGCCGCGCCGGTCGCTCGCTCGATCCGGTCGCGGTAGAGAGCCCAGGCTTCCGGGATCCGGTCACGGTGGTCCCTGCGCAGAATCCCGCAGTTGCGCACCAGGCCCGCCAGGCTGCGTGCGGTGAATGCGCCTCGGCTGAAGCCGAAGAGGAACAGTTCATCGTCGGGCTCGTACGTCTCCACGAGGAACCGGTAGGCGTCGATGACGTTCTGGGACAGACCCACGCCGAACGCACCTCCGCGCAGCCGCTCCCGCCGGGGGGTGCCTACGCCGCGGTGGTAGTAGACGCGCTGCTCCTTCCCGGCTTCGGAACCAGGGCGCACGGACAAGGCGACCTTGGCGACGTTGGTCTTGCTCGGTTGGTCGGCGAAGTTCCACGTGCCGTCGCAGCAGACGACCAGACGCTTGGCCATGACGATTCCTCCTCGCATAGGCGTGGAGCGGCGCTTATCACACATCCATGCTTCCACCACTCGGCAGGCCATGCCATACGAGGGCTGCCGCCGCCGGTCGTGTGTGTGCGTAACGTGGCGCGCACGGTGATCACCGATCTGCCGGCAACTGATCGACCGTCAACTGGCCGCGCAGGCCGGGCCGAACCGGTCACCGCAGGGTCCTGTCGGGACCGTGTGGTCGGTGGAAGGCATCCGGCACCGCATCGCCCGCAAGGGCGTCGAGACCTCACAGCGACTCGGCCGACACCGCCGGACCATCGAACGGACCACGGCCTGGCTGGCGGGCTGCCGTCGACGCCACCGCCGCTACGAACGCAAGGCAGAGCACTTCCTCGCCTTCACCCGCGTCGCCTGCACCCTCATCCGCTACCCGGACTGCTGGTACGCGCAGCTCAGTCTGCTCCAGGCACTGTGCCTGTGGGGGCTGCCGGACGGTGCCGGCGGCGGACCCGACGGGCACCAGCCGTTCCAGCCGCTCGGCGGGGCCACCGCAGTACGGACGGTGAAGCGCTGGTTGGCGATGGCGGGCACGGGGAACCGCGCGCCGGGTCAACCGGACCAGCCCGGCGACTCGGCCCGGCGGTGCCTGCATCCGTTCGTCGCCGAGGCCGGCGATCCGGTCGCCCTCGCCCTGGAGACCGGACAGCCCGAGCGGTTCCTGTGGGTCGACGAAAAGGGCGTCGCCGACAACATCGGCGGCCGCGCGGGCCACATCGGGAGCTACCGCAGACAAAGCCTGTGGATCCCTCCCTCGGTCGGCTGGAGCACCCTCGACCCACGCGCCCAACGACTCGTCGCCGACGTCCTGGTGATGCTGAACCTCCTGGAACGGGACGGGCACCCCGACGAGGTCGAAGAACGCCTGGCCCGCATGGAGCAGCCCGGGATGTCGTTGCCGCCGTGCATCCGTACGGACCGGCAGCCGCTCCAGCCCGGACTGCTGCCCTGGGCCCTCCGTATCCCGCGGTGCGGGACCGGGACCCTTTAGGACCCGGCCCCGCCGTCCGCCCAGCGACTCCGGTCCACTCAGGACACTCAGGCGATGTCCACCTTCTGATACGCCTCGTCGATCGCCGTCTGCGCGGCGGTCCGCAGCGGGGCGTTGCCGGAGAGGTACGTGCTGGCGACGTCCCGCAGCGCCCGGTGCATGTCCTCGAACTCCGACTCTCTCAGCAGTCGCACCAGGGCGAGATAGATCAACAGCGCCCACTCCTCGACCTTGAGGACCGGCTTGCCCGCCGTGTCCACTGAGGTGAGCAGGTGGAACATTGCCTTGTTGTGGATGTTGCTGTTGGTGTGCACCCCACCGCTGTCGCGCGTAGTGCGCAGATAGTCGCGCATGTGGTCGGGATCGCCGGTCCGGACGGGATCGCTCATGTCGCGCAGCGGCAGCCCGCCGCGGCCCAGCCCGGCCCCGATCTCCCAGTTCCACGTGTGTACGTCCTCGCGGTCCGGTGCCTGGTACCAGTTGGCGATGATGACGCCCATCGTGTCCGCCAGCGACTCGTTCAGGGCGCCGGACTGGTCCTGGTAGACCAGATCGCTGGAGGTCTCGATCACCCCGTGGGTCATCTCGTGGGCGATGACGTCGAAATGCCGGGCCAGGCTGACCAGGCGGGTCCCGTCGGACACCTGGCCGTACCACATCCGCCTCTTGAACCAGACGGCGTTGAACCACTCGGGTCCCGGCCCGTTCTCGTGGTAGGTGCAGTTGACCACGGAGATCAGGTCCATGTCGGCGTCGTCGATGCCGTTTCGGTACAGCTGGTCGCGGTAAAACCTCTCCACCCGCTCGGCGTTGACATGCGCCGAGACCCCGGCCCGGTGGCCGTCGCCGAAGTCCGCCTGCGGCGAGCCGATCGCCGAGGCCAGCGGCCGGGCGGTGTCGATGTCGGCGAAGTCCAGGTCGTACGTGGCGATCTGCCGCCACCTGTCGTGGAGCAGGTACGAGCCGTCCTGCCGACTGCCCTGGATCCGATGACGGACACTGACCTCGTCCTCGCCCTCCAACCGGGTGGGCACGGTGATCGTGGGGGCCATCCCGTACGACTTGAGGATCTCACCAGAGTACGCGTCGACGAGGTAGCCGGTGAGGGGGAAGGCGTCGCGCGGCGACGACCCGAGGCCATGGCCGCGGTCACCTTCCTCACGGCGGTTTTCCGGCAGTTGGGCCGGCACTTCACGCACGTGCCAGGCCAGGTGCCAGTGGTCGTCCCGGCTGACGTACGCCAGCGTCTGCGGTGGCAGCTCCTCGGCGCTGACGGTGCTCCCGGTCGCCGTCTTGATCCGCTCCACGGCCTCCGTGCCCGACAGTTCCGGCACTGAGCCGACGCCGGTCACCGCGCCGAGCTTGCCGTCCATCGAGACCAGCCGCTGGTCCTCGTCTATCTCGACCAGTACCTCGGCGCCGATGATGGGGATTTCCTGCTGGGTCTGCTCGAAGCGGACCAGAGTGGTGCCGGTGCCTGCCTGGTGGCGCTCTGTGCTCAGTGAGAGATCGGGTACCCGCTCGGGCCGGTCCTCCCGAACGGCCTCACGCAGCGCCGGCGCCTCCTCCTGCGCGAGCTTCTCGGCCAGATAGAACCGTGCGGCGGACTCGGCCGAGTTGAAGCCCCGGGGCTCAGCGCCCTCCGGGGCTCTCACGCCGCGAACCGATTCGGGCCCTGGAGGCGCGCCATCCGCCTGCGGGTCGTCGGTGAAGTGATAGCGGAATCTTTCCAGATGCGACATGACTATGACCCCTTGCTGCGCCCCTCGCGGATTCTGTCCCACCCCCGTGCCGTTCCCACCGTTCGCATATGCTCCCTTCAAACGTCACACCCCGGTGTGCGGGCGGCAACCGGGCGGTTCGGAGCACCGGGCAACCCGTATCCCGTTCAACTGTGCGACGTTGAACGGCATCCCCCTTACGCCCGGGGATGCGGGAACGCAACTGCGGGCCGAGGATGGAGTCATCGGGAGCCTGTTCTCGAAGCGGCGTGCACGGTCGCGGGCCGCGGCGCGGGGCCACAGGGCCCTCCGGGCTCCCGGGTCGCGGAGGAACTGAGATGCCCGTGCTCTTCTTCGACATCGGGGCGACCCTGGCGGATGGCCGGCGCGAGGCCGACGGCTCACTGACGCTACTGCCCCGGCCGCGCGTCGTCGCTGTGCTCGACTCCGTGCGTGGGGTGCCCAAGGGCACCATCTCCAACCCCGGGACGAGCGAAGGCGCAGCCGCCTCGGCTGCGGCGGCGCTTCACGAGGCCTTCCCCGGCCGTTTTCCGGACGACGGTCTCGTGCACTGGGGTCCGAAGAACAGCCGGCGGCTCTTCGACGAGGCGGTCGCGAGCGCGGCGGGTGCGGGGGCGGAAGCCGTCGAGGCCGACGAGTGCGTTTTTGTGGGGGAGGACTCTCAGGAGCGCGCGTTCGCCCGGGAAGCGGGGATGCGCACCGCGGTCCATCCCGTGTTCACCCTCGCGGCCTTGGAGAACCGTCCCGCCTTCTGGACACGGATTGAGCTGCCGGAAGGTCAGGAACTGCCCGGGCTGGAGGCGGTCGCGAACGAGGCCGAGGTCGTTCCGGTGCATGTCGCATCCGAGCGGCTCGTACTCGCCATGGCCACCACGCGCGGCGCCCAAACACTCGAACGGGCCGGATTCACCGTGGACATGCGCGGACACGTGGAGGACACGGCTGCCTTCCTCGTCCGCGACAACCGTCCGCTCCAGGTTGCCGACGCCTTCGCGGACACCCCGTCCGCCACCCGCTACGACGCCGAAACGTCACTGCGCGCCTCGGCCGTCTTCGGCTTCGTCGCCGATGAGCTGGCGGGAACGGCGACTCCGCCGGTCGCTTCGCTGGGGCCCGCACCGGGCGGTGTCTATCTCGCCGCGCCTGCCGGTACCCCGGTCGAGGATGTGCACCTACCCGGCGCGAAGCCCGGACATACCGAACGGCTGCTGCCTGACCCAGCCCTCCTTGCCCCGCGCGGCGAGGTCCGGCTCGCAGGCCTCACCGCGATGGCCGGTGACGGTCTCCCCTCCACCCGGACGATCGCCGCGGTCCGTGCGGCCGTGACCCCCGACGTGCTCCGCGGGCACGTGGCCCGCATCTCCGGGATCGAGCCGCTCGTGGCGGGCGGGTCACTGAAGGTCCGCAGCCGCGACGCATCGGCCGAGGACAACGGACGGGTCGTCGAGGCGCTGGCGCGCCGGTTCCAGGACCTCGGGCTGACGGTCCGACTGCACCCCTTCCGGTGGCGCGGACATCAGCTGTTCAATGTGGAGGCCGAGCACCGTGTCACCGGCGCCGACTCCACCGTGCTCATCGCCGCGCATCTGGATTCCACCGCGGCCAATGGTGAGTTCTTCGACGCGGACGGCGAGCCGCGCCTGTACGACCCGGCCGTGGACCCGGCGCCGGGCGCCGACGACGACGGGAGCGGCACCTCGGGCGTCCTGGCTGCGGCCGAGTGTCTGAAGGCGCTGCTCGAAGACGGTGGCGCGCCGACCCGGAACGTACGCTTCGTGCTCTTCAACGCCGAGGAACAGGCGCTGGCCGGCAGCAAGTTCTACGCACGGGCCGCCGCTGCGGCGGGCGACCGCATCGCCGGTGTCTTCCAGATGGACATGATCGCGGGCCGGCAGCAGGGGAGCACGCCCACCGTCGAGATCCACAGCGGCTCCTCGGTGCCGGGCCCGGTCGTGAGCGCGTCCGACGCTCTGGGAGACCGTGTCGCGCGTACCGTCCCGGTCATCGACCCCGAGGTGACGGTCCAGCAGGTCACCGGCGCCGACGACCCGGCGGTGGGGCGCAGCGACCATGCGAGCTTCCACGAGCGGGGGTGGGCGGCCGTCGCCGTCTCCGAAGATCTGTTCTCCACGCCCGACGGCGCGCCCGGGAACGGCACCCGGCAGTACCACACCCCAGGCGACACCCTCCACGACCAGGACTACAGCACGGACTTCGCGGCCACCGTCGCACGATCCGTCACCGCGACCGCCTTGACGCTCGCCGGTCTGTGACCCATGTTCGCCCTCCCAC
>NZ_JARGEF010000084.1:0-30100 GCF_033794725.1 Streptomyces sp. ID05-39B
CATGTCGAGCTGCTGGAGATAGGCGGTGAACTTCGACAGGTAGTGGCTGTACGGCAGCACCGCGTGCGACTGGGCGTCGTGGAAGTTGCCGTACCAGATACCCAACAGGCCCAGCAGCAGCGGGGCGTTGGCCTCGGCGGGCGCGGTGCGGAAGTGCTCGTCGACGAGGTGGAAGCCGTCGAGCATCTCGCGGAAACGGTCCGCACCGATGGCGATCATCAGCGAGAGGCCGATCGCCGAGTCGAACGAGTAGCGGCCCCCCACCCAGTCCCAGAACGCGAACATGTTGGCCGTGTCGATGCCGAAGCCGGCGACCTTCCCGGCGTTCGTCGACAGCGCGACGAAGTGCTTCGCGACCGCCTTCTCGTCCCCGCCCACACCGTCCAGCAGCCAGGTGCGGGCCGACGTCGCGTTGGTGATCGTCTCGATGGTGGTGAACGTCTTGGAGGCGACGATGAACAGCGTCTCGGCCGGGTCCAGGTCCCGGGTCGCCTCGTGCAGGTCGGCACCGTCCACGTTCGACACGAAGCGGAACGTCAGCGAACGGTCGGTGAACGCCCGCAGCGCCTCGTACGCCATCGCCGGGCCGAGGTCGGAGCCGCCGATACCGATGTTGACGACGTTGCGGATGCGCCTGCCGGTGTGGCCGGTCCACTCGCCCGAGCGGACCCGCCCGGCGAAGTCGGCCATCCGGTCCAGGACGGCGTGCACTGCGGGGACGACGTTCTCGCCATCGACCTCGATCACCGCCTCGCGCGGAGCACGCAGCGCGGTGTGCAGGACGGCACGGTCCTCGGTGACGTTGACCCGCTCACCGCGCAGCATCGCGTCCCGCAGCCCGGACACACCGGCGGCGGCGGCCAGCTCCCGCAGGAGCCGCAGCGTCTCGTCGGTGACGAGCTGCTTGGAGTAGTCGATGTGCAGGTCACCGACCCGCAGTGTGTATCCGCTGCCCCGCCCGGGGTCACCGGCGAACAGCTCACGCAGCTGCACCTCGCCGAGTTCCTCACGGTGCTTGGCCAGAGCGGTCCACTCGGGCGTCTGGTTGAGCCTCGTACGGCCGTCTGCGTTCATGTCGGACCCAGCCCTCTTTTCTCACCTGTCCGTGCCGCGCGTCTTGTCCCGCTGGCGGTCCCAACCTAATTGATCAGGGCGGAACACGAGCTGTCGTAGGACCGGCCCACGGTGCAACAACAGATACGTCCGCGCGGCCCGGAGGTATCAGCGCGAGGACGACATGACGGAGAAAGTGAGGCGCCGCGCAAGGTGGCGCAGGCAGCACGGAAGACCCACGCGGCGGCGGCCCGCCACCCGTGCGCGGTACAGATGCGGCCAAGTGCCTGTGAGCACCTGGCCGTGGTCAACTCCTAGATCTCGCCCCGCAGTTTGGCGAGGGCTTCGGCGAGGATCGCCTCACCGTCCGCGTCGCTGCGTCGCTCCCGCACATAGGCGAGGTGCGTCTTGTAGGGCTCGGTGCGCGGCGGGGCCGGGGGGTTGTCCCGGTCCTGGCCGGCCGGGAAGCCACAGCGCGGGCAGTCCCAGGTATCGGGAACCTGCGCGTCGCTGGCGAAGCTGGGCTGCGTCTCGTGCCCGTTGGAGCACCAGAAGGAGATGCGCAGACGCGGCGCGGACTCACCGCGCTCGGCCTCGCCCATCGGCCCCGCCCCGACCCGGCTTCCCCGGATCGCGTTGCCACTTGCCACGGTCGTAACTCCCTGCGTGATGGTGCCGCGAAGCGAGTCGGCGTTTCGCTTCGCTGCGAGCGCCTCAGTCTACGTAAGGCCCAACGCGCGTCCAGTGATTGGAGCTACATCCCCCCACACGTAGACGCAAGCCCCATGATAGGCCGCGCTCAGCTGCGCGTACCGAACATGGGGCGTTACGACGGAATGTGTGCCTGCGGGAGGCTGATCAGCTGCTGGTCTTCATCAAAAGGCCGAGAACGATGATGCTCGCGAACCAGAGCAGACCGACCACCACGGTGATGCGGTCGAGGTTGCGCTCGGCGACCGAGGAGCCGCCGACGGAGGACTGCATGCCGCCACCGAACATGTCGGAGAGACCGCCGCCCTTCCCCTTGTGCATCAGCACCAGCAGCATCAGCAGCAGGCTGAAGACGATCAGGGCGATCGAGAACCCCAAAACCACGGCTGGACCAACTTCCTCGGATTCGGATAACGACGGGGGCACAGCTTCTGCGCTGTGCCCCCGCAAGGGTACGACGGATCGCCGCTACCGCATACTCACAGCCCGGTCACTGATCGCGGAAGCGCACGATCTTGACGAACTCCTCGTGGTCCAGCGAGGCGCCGCCGACCAGCGCGCCGTCGATGTCGGCCTGCGCCATGATCTCGGCGACGTTGCCCGACTTCACGGAGCCGCCGTACTGGATGCGGATCTTGTCGGCCACGTCCTGGGAGTACAGCTCGGCGAGCTTCCCGCGGATGGCGGCGCAGACTTCCTGGGCGTCGTCGGCGCCGCAGACCTTGCCGGTGCCGATGGCCCACACCGGCTCGTAGGCGATCACGATGGTCTCGGCCTGCTCGGCCGGGATGTCCAGGAGACCGCCCTCGACCTGGGCGAGGGTGTGCGAGACGTGGTTGCCCGCCTCGCGGACGTCCAGCTCCTCGCCGACGCACAGAATCGGGGTGAGGCCGTGCTTGTAGGCGGCCCTGACCTTGGCGTTCACCAGCTCGTCGGTCTCGCCGTGGTACTGACGGCGCTCGGAGTGGCCGATCGCGACGTAGGTGCAGCGCAGCTTGGCGAGCATCGGGCCGGAGATCTCGCCGGTGTAGGCGCCGCCGTCGTGCGCGGAGATGTCCTGGGCGCCGTACTTGATCTTGAGCTTGTCGTGCTCGACCAGCGTCTGCACGGAGCGCAGGTCGGTGAAGGGCGGCAGGACGGCGACCTCGACGGCCTCGTAGTCCTTGTCGGCCAGGGCGAAGGCGAGCTTCTGGGTGTGGGCGATGGCCTCGAGGTGGTTGAGGTTCATCTTCCAGTTGCCCGCCATCAGCGGCGTACGGGTGCTCATGCGGGGTCAGTCCTCCAGTGCGGCGAGGCCGGGGAGCGTCTTGCCCTCGAGGTATTCGAGGGAGGCGCCGCCGCCGGTCGAGATGTGGCCGAATGCGTTCTCGTCGAAGCCCAGCAGGCGGACGGCCGCGGCGGAGTCGCCACCGCCGACGACCGTGAAGGCCGGGGAGTCGAGGAGGGCCTGGGCGACCGCCCTGGTGCCCTCGGCGTAGTCGGGGTGCTCGAAGACGCCCATCGGGCCGTTCCAGAAGACGGTGGCGGCGTCGGCGAGCTTCGAGGCGTACAGCTTGCGGGTCTCGGGGCCGATGTCCAGACCCAGCTGGTCGGCGGGGATGGCGTCCGCGGCGACGGTGTTGGGGTTCCCCGGCGCCTTGGTCTTCAGGTCGGGGAACTCGGTGGAGGTCAGGACGTCGACGGGGAGGACCAGCTCGACGCCGCTCTTCTCCGCCCGCGCGATGTACTCCTGGACGACCGGGATCTGGTCCTCCTGGAGCAGGGATGCGCCGACCTCGTACCCCTTGGCCTTGAGGAAGGTGAACACCATGCCGCCGCCGATGAGGAGGCGGTCCGCCTTGCCGAGCAGCTGGTCGATGACGGCGAGCTTGTCGGAGACCTTGGAACCGCCGAGGGCGACGACGTAGGGACGCTTGACGTCCTCGGTGAGCTTCTTCAGTACGCCGACCTCGGTGGCGATGAGGTGGCCGGCGGCGTGCGGCAGCCGGGCCGGGAGGTCGAAGACCGACGCGTGCTTACGGTGCACGGCGCCGAAGCCGTCGCCCACGTACACGTCGGCGAGTTGGGCCAGCCGGTCGGCGAAGGCGCCGCGCTCGGCGTCGTCCTTGGCCGTCTCGCCCGCGTTGAAGCGCAGGTTCTCGATGACGGCGACCTGGCCGTCGGCGAGGCCCGCGACGGTGGAGCGGGCGGAGTCGCCGACCGTGTCGGTCGCGAACGCCACGTCGGCGCCGAGGAGTTCACCCATGCGGGCGGCGGCCGGGGCGAGCGAGAAGGCCGGGTCGGGGGCGCCCTTGGGGCGGCCCAGGTGTGAGGCGACGACCACCTTGGCGCCCGCGTCCGCGAGCGCCTTGACGGTGGGGAGCACGGCTCGGATACGGCCGTCGTCGGTGATGGTGGTGCCGTCCAGCGGCACGTTGAGGTCGGCGCGGACGAAGACCCGCTTGCCGGCCACGCCTTCGGTGAGGAGTTCGTCGATCGTCTTCATATAAGGGGCTCCCGGGAGGGCTCGTGTTGCTCCGTGATCGTAGACAGGGCCGATCCGCACGTGAGTCAGGGCCCGGCGGCGCGTCCCCGCGCCGTCCGGGCCCTGCCTTCACATCGGGTTGCTCCGTCGATCAGAGCTGGTTGCCGACGAAGACCGTCAGGTCGACGAGGCGGTTGGAGTAACCCCACTCGTTGTCGTACCAGCCGAGGATCTTCACCGAGTTGCCCTCCTGGACCATGGTCAGGGAGGAGTCGAAGGTGCAGGAGGCCGGGTCGCCGACGATGTCCGAGGAGACGATCGGGTCCTCGGTGTAGGTGAGGTAGCCCTTGAGGTCGCCGTCGTCGGCGGCCTTCTTGAACGCGGCGTTGACCTCGTCCTTGGTGACCTCGCGCTGGAGGGTCACGACCAGGTCGGTGGCCGAGCCGGTCGGGACCGGGACGCGCATCGCGATGCCGTCGAGCTTGCCCTTGAGCTGGGGCAGGACCAGGGCGGTGGCCTTGGCGGCACCCGTCGTGGTCGGGATGATGTTCTCGGCGGCGGCGCGGGCGCGGCGCAGGTCCGAGTGCGGGAAGTCCAGGATGCGCTGGTCGTTGGTGTACGCGTGGACCGTCGTCATCAGACCCTTGACGATGCCGAAGTTCTCGTCGAGGACCTTGGCCATCGGCGCCACACAGTTGGTGGTGCAGGAGGCGTTGGAGATGACGTGGTGGTTGGCCGCGTCGTACTTGTCCTGGTTGACGCCCATCACGATGGTGATGTCCTCGTCCTTGGCCGGAGCCGAGATGAGGACCTTCTTGGCGCCGCCGGCGATGTGCTTCGCGGCGTCGGCCTTCTTCGTGAAGATGCCCGTCGACTCGATCACGATGTCGACGCCGAGGTCGCCCCACGGGATGTCCGCGGGGTTGCGCTCGGACAGGACCTTGATGGTGTGGCCGTCGACGGTGATCGTGTCGGCGGTGTGCGACACCTCGGCCTTCAGTCGGCCCAGGATGGTGTCGTACTTGAGCAGGTGAGCGGTTGTCGCGGTGTCACCCAGGTCGTTGACAGCCACGATCTCGATGTCAGCACCCTGCTCCAGCAGCGCGCGGAAGTAGTTACGACCGATGCGGCCAAAGCCGTTGATGCCTACGCGGATCGTCACGAACCGATCTCCTCGTTGGTACGCCGGCCACGAGGTGCCGGCGAGCTGTATTTGGGATGTCCCCGACCACCCACGACCCTACCTCTCCGGGACCGCCGGGGTGACATCGAGTCGGCCCATACACGGCAGTGCGGCCCGTACCCACCAGTAGGGGTACGGACCGCCCCGCCATGAAGTGCTGATCAGGCCCGATCAGCAGATTTCGATCACGCGGTGTCGTGTTGGCCCGAACCCAGCGTGTCGTCCGGTGCCCGGTCGGGGTCAGTCGTCAAGTGAGTCGAGGGCCCTTCCGATGAGCGCGGTGCGGTCGGCCGCGGCGGCGACGTGTTCCAGGCCGAAGCCGAGCAGCACGGTGTCG
Source organism: Streptomyces sp. ID05-39B (assembly GCF_033794725.1). Taxonomy (NCBI): domain Bacteria; kingdom Bacillati; phylum Actinomycetota; class Actinomycetes; order Kitasatosporales; family Streptomycetaceae; genus Streptomyces; species Streptomyces sp. ID05-39B. The sequence goes on from NZ_JARGEF010000084.1 coordinate 5,749, forward strand.
TCCGTGGTGACCGCACCGTAGGTCTGGAACAGGGTGCCGGTGCGCGCCCAGTCCTTCAGGACGGCCGGGCTGCCCGGGGGCGGTCCGGCGACCTGCCAGGCGCCGAGGGAGGTCTCGAAGCCCTCCGTCTGCGTGGCGGTGCCGCCGACGACGAGCGAGGCCTCGTCGGCGAGGACGCCGTGCCCGCCGCTGCCCGGGTCGGTGACATAGCTGAGCGAGACCTCGACGGACCTGCCGGCGTAGGCGCTCAGGTCGAAGTTCACCTGCTGCCAGCCGCTGGAGGCCCCGGTGAGGGCGTTCCACGAGCCGGTGGTGCCGGTCGCGGTGCACTCGGCCGAGGTCAGGGTCAGGTAGCGGCGGAGCTGCGGGTGCTCCCCGATGTAGAAGCCGGCGCCGCATTCGGCGGGTACGGCGGTACCGGTGGCGCCGCCGGCCTCGGGCAGCGTCGTCCAGTCGTCGGCCCCGACGGTGTGGATCTCGACCAGCGCGTTGTCGTAGCCCGGTTCGGTGTCCCACAGCAGCTGGGTGCGCAGGGCGGGCCGGTCGGCGGCGGTGACCCCGGTGAGGTCGATGGTGCGCGTGAGGCGCTTGTAGGCGTCGTCGGTGTGCACGGCCGCCGCCATGGACGCGCCCGCGTAGGGCCCGTACGGGTTGACGGTCCCGGCGAACCGTCCCGCGCCCGCGCTCGCGAACTGCGGATGCGTCGCGGCGGGCAGTTCGTCGGAGGTGACGCCGTAGGTGCCGGCCCGGTCCAGCGGGTTGCCGGGGGCGCCGGCGAGCAGGCCGGTGTACCCGTCGAGCGCGCCGGAGCCGGTGAAGCCGGTGGCGCCGGGGGTGGACGTACGGGAGTAGGCGCCCAGGTAGTACTGGCTGAAGTCGTTGGACGGTGTGCCGTCGCCGAGATCGACGTTGCCGCCGGCCAGTTCCCCGGCCTCGATGAGCTTGCCGCCTTCGTTGAGGAAGGCGCGCAGTTCCAGCTGGGTCGGGTTGCCGGGGACGCTCGCGCCCGTGTAGTGGACGACCGTGCCGAAGTGGTCCAGCACGCCGAGCGCGTCGGGCGGGCCCTGCGCGGCGACGTCCCAGACGATCGCCTTGCGGCCGTTGGCCTTCAGCGCGTCGACGTAGGTCTGCGCCTGCGTGGCGGTCGCGCCCTCCTCGGCCACGACGAGGGTGTCGGCCCGCGGCCGCTCGGCGACCGTGTAGGTGAAGTGCGAGCTGGAGACCTTCTTGCCGCCGCTCGTCTCGCCGCTGAACCACACCTCGACCGTGTCGCCGGGTTCGCCGTCCCGGACCTTCGCCCGGTACTCGTCGTAGAAGAGGTTGTCCTCGCCGCCGAAGGTCTCGCCGCCCTTCCAGGGCCTGAGCGCCTGGTCGTGGGTACGGCCGCCGTTGACGCGGTACTTGAGCTCCTTGTCGCGGACCGCCTTGCGTACGACGACGGAGACCTCCTGGTCGGCGCCGCGCGCGTACGACGTCGTGAAGGCGGCCGGGGTGAAGTCGGCGGCGTTCAGGCCGACCGAGGACTTCGGCCGGTCGGGGCGGGCGGCGCTCTCGGCGACGGACAGGGCGAACGGGACGTTCTTCTCGAACTCCTGCTGGATCAGCTTCTCGTCGTCCGGGAAGTTGAACACCGACTGGCAGTCGGCGGCGTTCCACTGGTCGTCCGGGGAGAGGTTCGAGACCGTCTGGCAGGTCGACATCTCGGGGGTGAACATCGCCGTGCCGTTGACGTTGGAGGCGTGGCCGTCGGCCTCGCCGTTGGTGGTGTACAGCTCCGAGGAGACCTGCGGGTGGTAGCCGGGGACCGCGGAGTTGTCCGGGGTGCCGGCGAGTGCCTTCAGGGCGACGTCGTCGGGGGTGTCCGTGGCGACCTGCCAGCCGACGCCGTAGAGGAGGAGTTCGGCCGCGGAGTGGTAGTTGATGCCGTAGGTGAAGCCGATGCGCCTCTCGAAGGCGTCCAGCGCCCTGGTCTCGGGCTCGGAGTTCGGGCCCGCGCCGCGGTAGGTCTGGCTGGTGGGATTGGGGGACGAACCCTCGTCGTCGTAGCCCCACTTGTAGGCGAAGTTGCGGTTGAGGTCGACGCCGTCGCCGGTGCGGATCTCGCCGTCGGCGTTGACGTCCCGCAGGTTCTTGCGCCACAGGCGGTTCGCGGAGTCCTGGAAGGTGTAGTCGTAGCCGTCGGGGTTGGCCGACAGGACGAACCACAGTTCGGTCGAGTCGACCAGCTTCTTGACGCGCTGGTCGGTCTTGTAGCTGTCGAGGTAGTGGTGCATCAGCCGCCGGGTCATCTCGGGGGTGATCCACTCGCGCGCGTGCTGGTTGGACACGTACAGCACCGAGGGCTTGGAGCCGTCCTTGGACTTCTTGGCGTTCTTGGTGAGCTTGAGCGCGAGGATGTCCTGGCCCTTGACCGTCTTGCCGATGGAGACGGCCTTGGTGAGGCCGGGGTTCTCCTGGGCGGTCCGCAGGATCTCCTCCTTGAGGCCTCCGCTGCCGCTGTACGGCCGGAACACCCCGTCGGCGGCGGCCTCCACGCGTTTCTCGGCCCTGGCCGAGAGGGTGTGCTCGGTGAGCGGGACGCCCTGCTTCTCCAGCTTCTTCGCCTGGTCGTCGGTGAGGTACACCTCGACGGTGGCGGTGCCCTGTTCGGGCGCCTGCTCACTGAGTTCGTGGCCGTCCTGGCCGGCCGCCAGCAGCAGGGGTACCTGCTTCTTGGTGACCTCGGCACGAAAGACCTTGACCTCGTCCGCGTCGGATGTGCCGGACGTGCCGGAGGAACCTGCGGACTGTGCCTGGGCGATGGGCGCGATGCTCGCTCCGCCGATCAGGAGCGCGCCGACAGCGAGGATCGATCTCGCTCTTCGTCTCATGAACCCCCCTTGCGTGAGTCCGCCACAGCAGCGAACACAGTCAGGCTCATGACTGTTCATGATCGAGTCAAGGGTGCGTCAAGAAGGTGTCGCCGGACGGAAGTTGCCCTCGGCAGGGGGGTTCGGGGAGTGAGAACGCCGGTACCGACGGCCCTTCGGGGGGTGTCGGCACCGGCGTGTCGCCGAACCGTCGGGCGCCGGTGGGGCGCCCGGTCGTGCTCCGGTGTCCTGCTCCGGTGTCCTGCTCCGGTGCGGCTCTCAGCCCACCAGGTTGTCGGCGAGGTCCTCGCTGAGATTGGCGTCCGTGCCCGGGATGCCGAGGTCCGAGGCCCGCTTGTCGGCCATCGCGAGCAGCCGGCGGATCCGGCCGGCGACCGCGTCCTTGGTCAGTGGCGGGTCGGCGAGCGCGCCCAACTCCTCCAGGGAGGCCTGTTTGTGGTCCATGCGCAGCCGGCCGGCCGCCGCGAGGTGCTCGGGCACCTCCTCGCCGAGGATCTCCAGGGCCCGCTGGACGCGGGCACCGGCGGCGACGGCGGCACGGGCCGAGCGGCGCAGGTTGGCGTCGTCGAAGTTGGCGAGCCGGTTCGCCGTGGCGCGCACCTCGCGGCGCATCCTGCGCTCCTCCCAGGCCAGCACCGACTCATGGGCGCCGAGGCGGGTGAGCAGCGCGCCGATGGCGTCGCCGTCGCGGACCACGACCCGGTCGACCCCGCGGACCTCGCGGGCCTTCGCGGCGATCGACAGCCGGCGGGCTGCGCCGACCAGCGCGAGCGCGGCCTCAGGTCCCGGGCAGGTGACCTCCAGGGAGGAGGACCGGCCGGGCTCGGTGAGCGAGCCGTGCGCCAGGAAGGCCCCGCGCCAAGCCGCCTCCGCGTCACAGGTGGCGCCGGACACCACCTGCGGGGGCAGCCCGCGGATGGGGCGCCCACGACCGTCCACCAGACCGGTCTGGCGGGCCAGCTGGTCGCCGCCCGCGACCACCCGTACGACGTAACGCGAGCCGCGGCGCAGACCGCCGGGCGCCATCACGATCAGCTCCGAGCTGTGGCCGAAGATCTCCAGAATGTCCCGCTTGAGCCGGCGGGCCGCCATCGCCGTGTCCAGCTCCGCCTCGATCACAATGCGCCCGCTCACCAGGTGCAGGCCGCCGGCGAACCGCAGAACGGCGGAGACCTCCGCCTTTCTGCAGCAGGTCCGGGTGACGGGGAGCCGGGAGATCTCGTCCTTCACCGCTGCCGTCATCGCCATGGGCCGATCCTTCCATGCATCCGAAAAATACGGTCGTACGCGGCGGCCAACAGCTCCGGGTCGTGCCTCGGGGTCCCATCGGGCCGGGCCACCGGCGCCAGCTCGACCGCGGCCCCGAACCGTTTGGCGGCATCGGTCAGCAAGTCGCGGTCGGGCACGGCGGCCTCGTCGGCCAGCACCACGTCCAGGGCGAGTTTAGGGGCGTGTCGTCCCAAAACCTCCAAATGACGCTGCGGGGAGAACCCCTCGGTTTCTCCTGGTTGCGGCGCGAGGTTGAGGGAGAGTACCCGGCGGGCCTTCGTCTCGGTGAGCGCGTCCAGCAGTTCGGGCACCAGCAGATGCGGGATGACCGACGAGAACCAGGAGCCGGGGCCGAGCACCACCCAGTCCGCGTCGAGGACGGCCGCCACCGCCTCCGGGACGGCCGGCGGGTCGGGCGGCACCAGGTGCACGGACTGCACCTCGCCGGTGGTGAGCGCGACGGTCGCCTGCCCACGCACGGTGTCGACGTCCTCGGGTCGGGCCGGATCGTGCCCCTTGACCAGCGCCTGGAGTTCCAGCGGTACGGCGGACATGGGCAGCACGCGTCCGTGCGCGCCGAGCAGCTTGCCGATCAGGTCCAGGGCCTGGACATGGTCGCCGAGCTGCTCCCACAGAGCGACGATCAGCAGATTGCCGACCGCGTGGCCGTTGATCTCGCCCTGCGACTGGAAGCGGTGCTGGATGACACGGGCCCAGGTCTGGCCCCAGTCGTCGTCGCCGCACAGGGCGGCCAGGGCCTTGCGCAGGTCGCCGGGCGGCAGGACGCCCAGCTCGTCGCGCAGGCGCCCGCTGGAACCGCCGTCGTCGGCCACGGTGACGACACCGGTGAGGTCGCCGGTGATCCGGCGCAGTGCGGTGAGCGAGGCGGACAGGCCCATGCCGCCGCCGAGGGCGACGACCTTGGGCTGGGTGCCGCGACGGCGGGGTTTGCCGCCGCGGGCCCCGACCGGCCGGCCCGTGCGCCCTTCGGACGCCATTCTGCGCAGCCGGCCGAGCCGCGGAGTACGTCCTGTCATTCCCGTCCCATGTCCCGGTGCACGACCACCGTCTCCACGCCCTCGGCCACGAGGCGCGCGGCGAGCTTCTCCGACATCGCGACCGAGCGGTGCTTGCCGCCCGTACAGCCGACCGCGATGGTCACATAGCGCTTGCCCTCCCGCCGGTAGCCCGCGGCGACCATCTGGAGGAGTTCGGTGTACCGGTCGAGGAACTCCTTCGCGCCGGGCTGGTTGAGGACGTACGTGGAGACCTCCTCGTTCAGCCCGGTGAAGGGGCGCAGCTCCGGGACCCAGTGCGGGTTGGGCAGGAAGCGCATGTCCACGACCAGGTCGGCGTCCACGGGGAGGCCGTACTTGAAGCCGAAGGACATCACGGTGGCCCGCAGCTCGGGTTCCGAGTCGCCGGCGAACTGGGCGTCCATCTTGGCGCGCAGCTCGTGCACGTTGAGGCTGGAGGTGTCGATCACCAGGTCGGCGTCGCCGCGCAGCTCGCGCAGCAGTTCCCGCTCGGCTGCGATGCCGTCGACGATGCGGCCGTCGCCCTGGAGGGGGTGCGGGCGGCGCACCGACTCGAAGCGGCGCACCAGGGCGTCGTCGGAGGACTCCAGGAACACGATCCGCCGGGTGACGCCCTTGGTCTCCAGGTCGGCGAGGGACTCGCGGAGGTTGTCGAAGAAGCGGCGGCCACGGACGTCGACGACGACCGCGATCCGCGCCACGTTGCCCTGGGAGCGGGCGCCCAGCTCCACCATGGTGGGGATCAGCGCGGGCGGAAGGTTGTCGACGACGAACCAGCCGAGGTCCTCCAGACACTTGGCGGCCGTCGAGCGGCCGGCCCCGGACATGCCGGAGATGATCACTAGCTCGGGGATGGCCGCCTCGGGGACCCCGGGCGGCGTGACGTCGGTACTCACCTGTGCTCCGTCTTCGTGACCTGCGGTGTTCGCGGCGCTGGGGGCGTCCGCGGGGTGTTCGGGCCCGGTGGAGGCCGCGGTGGGCCGCGCTGTGGGCGTGGGTTCTCGTTCCGGTGTGGTCTGTGCGTCGTGCTCGGTCATGTCTCCTGCCCCCGTCGGTCTTCCGGGGTGCCCGCGGCCACGGGCTCCCCGGGGGAGCCCGACGTCGTGCCGGACTCCTCCTCGTCCATGATCTCTCCGGTAGCCGTGTTCACGGCGGGTGCGGGCGGAGCCGCCCGGGCGAAGGCCGCGACGATCGTCTCGGCCGTCTTGCGGCCTATGCCCGGCACCTCGCAGATCTGGTCGATCGTCGCGGAACGCAGTCGTTTCATCGAGCCGAAGTGCTTGACGAGCACCTGCTTGCGCGCGTCACCGAGTCCCGGCACGTCGTCCAGCGGGCCGGCGCGGAATCGCTTGGCCCGCTTGGTCCGCTGGTAGGTGATGGCGAAGCGGTGGGCCTCGTCACGCACCCGCTGGAGCAGGTAGAGGCCCTCGCTGGTACGGGGCAGGACGACCGGATCGTCGTCGTCCGGCAGCCAGACCTCCTCCAGGCGCTTGGCGAGGCCGCAGACGGCGATGTCGTCGATGCCCAGCTCGTCCAGCGCCCGCTTGGCCGCGGCCACCTGCGGCTGTCCGCCGTCGACGACGACGAGCTGCGGCGGGTAGGCGAACCGCTTGGGCCGGCCGTCGTCCTCGGTGAGGCTGCTGGCGATCGGGGCGTCGGCCGTGGCTCCAGCGGAGTCGGGGCTGCCGGTGTTGCCGGTGTTGCCGGTGTTGCCGGTGTTGCCGTCGACCCACTCCCCCGTCCGCTCCTTGTCGGCGAGGTAGCGCCGGAAGCGGCGGCTGATCACCTCGTGCATCGAGCGGACGTCGTCCTGACCCTCGCCGTGCCAGACCTGCGTGTCTCCGACACGGCCCTTGATCTCGAAGCGGCGGTACTCGCTCTTGCGGGCCAGTCCGTCCTCGAAGACGACCATGGAGGCCACGACGTCGTCGCCCTGGAGATGCGAGATGTCGTAGCACTCGATGCGCAGCGGAGCACTGTCCAGGTCGAGGGCCTCGGCGATCTCCTCCAGCGCGCGTGAGCGCGTGGTGAGGTCGGAGGCGCGCTTGGTCTTGTGCAGGACGAGGCTCTGCTGGGCGTTGCGCTCGACAGTCTCCATCAGCGCGCGCTTGTCTCCCCGCTGCGGGATGCGCAGCGAGACGTTGGACCCGCGGCGGGCGGTGAGCCACTCCTGGACCGGCTCCACCGGGTCGGGCAGGGCGGGGACCAGCACCTCCTTGGGTACCGCGTCGCCGGTCTCCTCGCCGTAGAGCTGCTGGAGGGCGTGCTCGACGAGGGCGCCGGTGGTGATCTCCTCGACCTTGTCGGTGACCCAGCCGCGCTGGCCGCGGACGCGTCCGCCGCGGACGTGGAAGATCTGGACGGCCGCCTCCAGCTCGTCCTCGGCGACCGCGATCAGATCGGCGTCGGTCGCGTCGGCGAGCACGACCGCGTTCTTCTCCATGGCCTTCTTCAGGGCCCCTATGTCGTCGCGCAGGCGGGCGGCCCGCTCGTACTCCATCTCCTCGGCCGCCTCCGTCATCTGCGTCTCCAGACGGCGGAGATAGGTCCCCGTGCGGCCGGTCATGAAGTCGCAGAACTCGTCCGCCAGCTCCCAGTGGTCGTCGGGCGAGATCCGGCCGACACAGGGCGCCGAGCACTTGCCGATGTAACCGAGGAGACAGGGGCGGCCGGTGCGGGAGGCGTTCTTGAAGACGCCGGCCGAGCAGGTGCGGACCGGGAAGACCCGCAGGAGCAGGTCGACGGTGTCCCGGATCGCCCACGCGTGCGCGTACGGCCCGAAGTACCGGACGCCCTTCTTCTTGTGCCCGCGCATCACCTGCACGCGCGGGAACTCCTCGTTCATCGTCACGGCGAGGTACGGGTAGCTCTTGTCGTCGCGGTACTTGACGTTGAACCGGGGGTCGTACTCCTTGATCCACGAGTACTCCAGCTGGAGCGCCTCGACCTCCGTGGACACCACCGTCCACTCCACGGACGCTGCCGTGGTGACCATGGTGCGCGTGCGCTGATGTAGGCCGGCCAGGTCCTGGAAGTAGTTCGCCAGGCGCTGGCGCAGGCTTTTCGCCTTCCCGACGTAGATCACCCGGCGGTGCTCGTCGCGGAATCGGTACACCCCGGGAGAGTCGGGGATCTGTCCCGGCTTGGGGCGGTAGCTGGAGGGGTCGGCCATGTCTCACACCCTACTGGCGCGCGGTGACAGTACGACGGGGCCGTGGACAACGGCGCCGGGGTGTCCGGGGCGGCGGAGGGGACGCGGCCAGGACTCGACGGGGACGTGACAAGGATGCGAACGGGGACGCGGGTGTGGCCCCGACTCGGCCACGGACGCACCGCGTTCCGGCGTCAACTGTTGTCGGGACTAGGTCAACACGCTTCAATGCGGGGGAACTCCGGGCGGTGAACCTCACGCCACGGATGTGAAGGCGCGGCCCCGCGTCATGGGGCGGCCCGGTCACCCGCGCGAACGGTCCGACCAGCCGTCGCGCGCATTCACAGGAAGGCCCCTGCATGCCGCACGCCCCACAGCACGCGGACGCCGTCACGCACACCGTCACGCAGGCGGACGCGGAGTCCGTCACGGAGTCCGTCTCCGGCGTCGCCGCCGCGGAACTGGACGCCGCCCTGCGGGTCGGTCCCTTCCACGTCGCCCTGCGCGCCGCGATCTCCGCCCGTGGGCTTCCGCTGCAGCGTGTCCAGCACCATCTGTCGCGGCACGGGGTCAAGGTCGGCGTCACGAGCCTGAGCTACTGGCAGCAGGGGGCCCGGCGCCCCCAGCGCCCCGAGTCGCTCAGGGCCGTACGCGCCCTGGAGGAGATCCTCCAGCTGCCGGACGAGTCCCTGATCCGGCTGCTCGCGGAGACCGACGGGAAGGCGGCCGCAGGTCAGCCGACGGGCCGTACGTACCGCTCGTTCCTGGCGGCCTCGGACGCCCTGGAGAAACTGTTCGTCGAACTGGAGTGCCCTGCGGACGACGGACTGCACACGCTCGGCCATCACGAGCGGGTCCGCATCGGGACATGCCGCGAACTGCTGGAACGCGAGTCGCAGCACATCGTGCGGGCCCACCGCGACGGCGTCGACCGGTTCGTCGCCGTCCACCACGGGGATCCCGGCTGCGTCCCGGAAGGGATGAGCGTGCGGGCCCTGGAGAACTGCCGGACCGGCCGCATCCGCCGGCACCACGACACCGGGGTCCTGGTGGCCGAGTTCCTCTTCGGCACCCGGCTGCGCGCGGGTGACACCTTCCTCTTCGGCTACGCCGTCGAGGACGGCACCGCCGGGGCCTGCCGTGAGTACGTGCGCGGCTTCGGCGCCCCGGGCGGCCAGTACGCCCTCCAGGTCCGGTTCGACGAGAACGCGGTGCCGGTGCGCTGCCACCGCTTCACCCGGCACTCCCCGGCGGCCCCGCGCGGCGGCCGTCAGGAACTCGCCGTCGGCCGGCACCGCTCGGTGCACCTCGTCGAGCCGCGGGTGCGCTCGGGCGCGGTGGGCATCGGATGGGACTGGGAGTGACCGTGCGGCCCGCTCGCGGGCGACCGCGGAACGGGCGGCGCGGCGGTGGGGTCAGGCGGCCGGCCCCGACACGATCCTGCCGTTCTCGGTCCTGACCGGGAGTGCGTTCAACGGCACGGTCGCCGGCGTCTTCAGCACCTCGCCGCTCGTGGCGTCGAACTCGCTGCCGTGGCAGGGACAGATCAGAGTCGTCCCGTCGAGCTTGTTGATGGGGCATCCCGCGTGCGTGCAGACCGAGCTGTACGCCTTCAGCTCGCCGCTCGCCGAGCGGCTGACCACCACGTTGTGGTCCCGGTAGAGCCTGGCGCCTCCCCTGGCGACCTCGCCGTCCGCGCCCAGCTCGACCGAAGCGGTCGGCGTGGCGGGCGCGGTGGTCCCGCCGGCAGGCGAACAGGCGGCCATGCCGAGCCCGGCGGCAGGCACGAGCGCCGCTCCCCGCAGGACGGTCCGACGGGTCGCTGACGGGCGGGCGGGCATGAGGATCTCCAGGGTTCGGGCGGGAGGGGGACGAGGCGCGCCCCGTGGGGACGGACGTGCCCCGTGGGGACGGACGTACGGCGCCGGTGTCGTGCGCGGGTCGCCGCCCCGCGCACGATACCGGCAGGGATCAGGCCGGACGGCGTCGGGTTGCCACGGAATGCATCGGATTGTGCCGGGGTCGCGAAGGAGCGCGCGGGGTTGTGCGGACGTGAAGGCCCGCCCCGGCGACTTCGAGAAGCCCTTGAGACGCGCGAGGCCCATGGCACCCTGGGTCACCGACAGCCGAGCGGTGGGCTCACCGAGCCACCGGAGAGAGGAACGCCCCGTGATCGTCGTCGCCGGTGAGGCCCTGATCGACCTGGTACCGAGGGGCTCGGGTGCCCTCGCGGCTCTGCGGCCGGCCCTGGGCGGCGGCCCGTTCAACACGGCCGTGGCCCTGGGCCGCCTCGGCTCCCCCACCGCCTTCTGCTCACGTATCTCCTGGGACGCCTTCGGCGAGGCGCTCCTCGACAGGCTGCGGGACTCGGGGGTGGACGTCTCGGCGGTGCAGCGCGGCCCGGAGCCGACCACCCTCGCCGTCGCCACGCTCGACGGGAACGGCTCGGCCGCCTACTCCTTCTACGTCGAGGGCACCGCCGACCGGTTGTTCACCGCGCCGGCCGGGCTGCCCGCCGGAAGCCGGGCGGTGTCCTTCGGCACCTGCTCGCTCGTCCTGGAGCCGGGCGCGAGCGCGTACGAGGAGCTGTTGCGGACGGCGGCGGGGCAGGGCGTGTTCACCGCCCTGGACCCGAACATCAGGCCCGGTCTGATCCCCGACGCCGACGCCTACCGGGCCCGCTTCAGGAGCTGGCTGCCCTCGGTGTCCCTGCTCAAGCTCTCCGAGGAGGACGCCCTCTGGCTGGGCGGCACCCCGCGCGACTGGCTGGCCGCCGGGCCCGCCGCCGTGGTGATCACACACGGGGGTGACGGGCTGACCGCCTTCACCCAGGACGGCTCCGTGTACCCGGTGCCCGGCGAGAAGGTCGACGTCGTGGACACCATCGGCGCCGGCGACACCGTGAACGCGGCGCTGCTGCACGCCCTGTCGGTCCAGGACGCCCTGTCGCCGGCGGCCGTCGCGGGCCTGGGCCACGACGGCTGGCAACGGCTGCTGCGCTTTGCGGCCCGCGCGGCGGCGGTCACCTGCTCCCGGGCCGGCGCGGAGCCGCCGTACGCCGCCGAACTCGGCGAACTCGGCGAACTCGGCGAACTCGGCGAACTCGGCGAACTGTGAACGGCGGGCGCCCCGCGGGAGGTTTCCCGCGGGGCGCCCGTCCGCCTGTGCGGCGTCCTACTTCTGTGCCGTCTTCTTCGCGGCAGCCGCCTTCTTCGTGGCCCCGGTGGCCTTCTTCGCCGCCGGGCTGTCGGCGGTCCCCTTGGTGGCCGCCTTTGCGGTGGCCGCCGTTGCGGTGACCGTCTTGCGCGCCGTCGCCTTGGCCGCGACCGCCTTCTTCGCCGCCGCCCGGCGCGGGGCCTTCACCGGCTCCGCGTCGCTGACGCGGTCGCCGAGGACCTCGCGCAGGAACTTGCCGGTGTGACTGGCCGGAATCCCGGCCACCTCCTCCGGTGTGCCCTCGGCGACGACGATGCCGCCCCCCGCGCCGCCCTCGGGGCCCATGTCGACGACCCAGTCCGCGGTCTTGATGACATCGAGGTTGTGCTCGATGACGATGACCGTGTTGCCCTTCTCCACGAGGCCGGAGAGCACCTTGAGGAGCTTGCTGATGTCCTCGAAGTGCAGACCGGTGGTCGGCTCGTCCAGGACGTAGACGGTGCGGCCGGTGGAGCGCTTCTGGAGCTCGCTGGCCAGCTTCACGCGCTGGGCCTCACCGCCGGACAGGGTGGTCGCCGCCTGCCCGAGACGGACGTAGCCGAGGCCGACGTCCTTGAGGGTGTTGAGGTGACGGGCGATCGCGGGGACGGCCGCGAAGAACTCGGTCGCCTCCTCGATCGGCATGTTCAGGACCTCGGCGATGGACTTGCCCTTGTAGTGGACCTCCAGGGTCTCCCGGTTGTAGCGGGCGCCGTGGCAGACCTCGCACGGGACGTAGACGTCCGGGAGGAAGTTCATCTCGATCTTGATGGTGCCGTCGCCCGCGCAGTTCTCGCAGCGGCCGCCCTTGACGTTGAAGGAGAAGCGGCCCGGCATGTAGCCGCGGACCTTCGCCTCGGTGGTCTCGGCGAACAGCTTGCGGACGTGGTCGAAGACGCCGGTGTAGGTCGCCGGGTTCGACCGCGGGGTGCGTCCGATGGGCGACTGGTCGACGTGGACGACCTTGTCGACGAGGTCGTCGCCGTCCACGCGCGTGTGGCGTCCCGGCACGTTCCTCGCGCCGTTCAGTTCCCGGGCCAGATGCGTGTACAGGATGTCGTTGACCAGGGTCGACTTGCCGGAGCCGGACACGCCGGTGACCGCGGTGAAGACACCCAGCGGGAAGGAGACGTCGATGTCCCGCAGGTTGTTCTCGCGGGCGCCGCGCACCGTGAGCTGCCGGGAAGGGTCGAGCGGTCGCCGGATGCCGGGCAGCGGGATCGACTTCCTGCCGGACAGGTACTGCCCGGTCTGCGACTCGTCGTTGGCCAGCAGTTCCTTCAGGGAGCCGCTGTGCACGACCTTGCCGCCGTGCTCACCGGCGCCGGGGCCGATGTCGACGATCCAGTCGGCGACCTTGATGGTGTCCTCGTCGTGCTCGACGACGATGAGCGTGTTGCCCATGTCGCGCAGCCGGACGAGGGTCTCGATCAGCCGGTGGTTGTCGCGCTGGTGCAGGCCGATGGACGGCTCGTCCAGGACGTACAGCACGCCGACGAGGCCGGAGCCGATCTGGGTGGCCAGGCGGATGCGCTGGGCCTCGCCGCCGGAGAGCGTGCCGGCGGCGCGGTTGAGCGAGAGGTAGTCCAGGCCGACGTCGACGAGGAACCGGAGTCGCTCGTTGACCTCCTTCAGGACGCGCTCGGCGATCTTCTTGTCGCGCGCGTCGAGCTTCATCGCGCCCAGGAACTCCGCGCAGTCGCTGATCGACATCGCGGCGACCTCGGCGATGGACTTCTCCATGACCGTGACCGCGAGGACGATCGGCTTGAGCCGGGTGCCCTCGCAGGTCGGGCAGGGCACCTCGCGCATGTAGCCCTCGAAGCGCTCCCGGCTGCTGTCGCTCTCGGCCTCGCTGTGCCGGCGCTTCACGAACGGAACGGCGCCCTCGAACGGCGTCGTGTACACGCGCTCGCGGCCGTACCGGTTGCGGTAGCGGACCTCGATCTGCGTCTTGTGGCCGTGCAGGAGGGCCTTCCGGGCGCGCTGCGGCAGGCCCGCGAACGGGATGTCGGTCCGGAATCCCAGCGCCTCGGCGAGGGCGCCGATCAGGCGGCCGAAGTAGTCCTTGGTGTGCCCGTGGGACCAGGGGTGGATGGCGCCCTCGTCGAGGGACTTGTCCTCGTCGGGGACGATCAGCTCGGGGTCGACCTCCATGCGCGTGCCGATGCCGGAGCAGTCGGGGCAGGCGCCGAAGGGCGAGTTGAAGGAGAAGGAGCGGGGCTCCAGCTCCTCGAAGGACAGGTCGTCGTAGGTGCAGTACAGGTGCTCGGAGTACATGCGCTCGCGCTCGGGGTCGTCCTCGGGGAGGTCGACGAAGTCGAGCACGACCATGCCGCCGGACAGTCCGAGGGCGGTCTCGACGGAGTCGGTGAGCCGACGCTTGGCGGACTCCTTCACCGTGAGGCGGTCGATGACCACCTCGATGGTGTGCTTCTCCTGCTTCTTCAGCGTGGGCGGGGTGGAGAGCTGGACGGTCTCGCCGTCCACCCGCGCGCGGCTGTAACCCTTGGTCTGGAGATCGGCGAACAGGTCGACGAACTCGCCCTTGCGCTCACGGACCAGCGGCGACAGCACCTGGAAACGGCTGCCCTCGGGCAGTTCCAGCACCCTGTCGACGATGGCCTGCGGCGACTGGCGCGAAATGGGGCGTCCGCACTCGGGACAGTGCGGCTTGCCGATGCGCGCGAAGAGCAGACGCAGGTAGTCGTAGACCTCGGTGATGGTGCCGACCGTGGAGCGCGGGTTGCGCGAGGTCGACTTCTGGTCGATGGAGACCGCGGGGGAGAGCCCCTCGATGAAGTCGACGTCCGGCTTGTCCATCTGGCCGAGGAACTGGCGGGCGTAGGAGGAGAGGGACTCGACGTAGCGCCGCTGCCCCTCGGCGAAGATCGTGTCGAAGGCCAGCGAGGACTTGCCCGACCCCGACAGGCCCGTGAAGACGATGAGCGAGTCGCGCGGCAGGTCGAGCGAGACATTCTTGAGGTTGTGCTCGCGCGCGCCACGGACGATGAGACGGTCGGCCACGCCGGTCCGCACCTTTCTTGAGAGAAGTGACAGGGGCGGGGCCCCCGTCTTTCTCAGACTAGGGGGAGCCACTGACAACGCCGGTCGGATTCACGGGTTGACAACAATCCCCTGCCATCCAGCATGCCCGACGCCGCCACCGACCTTATAGCACGTACATTCGATTCACCGGGGTTGTCGGCCACCTTCACCCGAAGGGGTGGCGGAGCTAAGGTCAGCACCATGATTGATCACGCTCATGACCTGGAGTCTGTACGTGACGCGACGGAGCGGCTGCTCACCGCAGTCGCCAAGCTGGACAACGCGTCCGTGACGCAGTCGTCACGCCTGCCCGGCTGGAGCCGCGGCCACGTCCTCGCCCATCTCGCCCGCAACGCCGACGCTCTGGTGAACGTCCTGCGGGGCCGCCCCATGTACGCCGACGCCGTCGTGCGGGACGCCGACATCGAGCGGGACGCCCCCCGCCCCCTGAACGTGCAGCTCGCGGACCTGCGGGACAGCGCCGCCCGCTTCCAGGAGGCCGGCGCCGTCCCCGCGGACTGGTCGCGCACGGTCGAACTGCGCAACGGCGTCACCGACACCGCGGCGCGGGTGCCGTTCCGGCGGTGGATCGAGGTGGAGCTGCACCACGTGGACCTCGGGATCGGCTACGAGCTGGAGGACCTGCCGGAGGAATTCGTCGTACGGGAGATCGACTTCCTGGCGGAGCGGTTCGGCGGCCACACCGATGTCGCGGCTGCACGGCTCACGGACGGCACGCGCGTGTGGCGCACCGGCCGGGAGGCGGACAGCCCCGAGGTGACCGTCACCGGTTCCGGTGCCGACCTCCTGGGCTGGCTCGCAGGGCGCCCCGAAGGCTCCCCGCCGACCGTCCACGGCGGGCCGCTCCCGGTCCTGCCCCCGCTATAGGCTGGCGGTCATGACGTACAGCGGAGAGGTGCGGGTCGGCGGCTCGGCGGACGTGCATGAGCTGAAGGACCTGATGATCACCAAGATCGCGGTCGGCCCGATGGACAACAACGCCTATCTGCTGCGTTGCCGGGCCACGGACGAGCAGCTGCTGATCGACGCGGCGAACGACGCGCGGACGCTGCTCGGCATGATCGGTGACGACGGCATCGCCTCCGTCGTCACCACTCATCGGCACGGAGATCACTGGCAGGCGCTCGCCGAAGTCGTCGCGGCCACCCGCGCGCGCACGTACGCCGGCCGGGAGGACGCCGAGGGCATTCCGGTGCCGACGGACGTCCTGGTCGACGACGGCGACGTGATCCGGGTGGGCCACGTGCCGCTCACCGCGCGCCATCTCGCCGGACACACGCCGGGCTCGATCGCCCTCGTGTACGACGACCCGCACGGGCACCCGCACGTGTTCACGGGCGACTGCCTGTTCCCGGGCGGTGTGGGCAACACCCGCAAGGACCCCGAGGCGTTCGCCCGCCTGATCCACGACGTCGAGACGAAGATCTTCGACGTGCTCCCGGACGAGACCTGGGTCTATCCGGGACACGGCAACGACACCACCCTGGGCGACCAGCGCCCGCACCTGCCGGAGTGGCACGCGCGCGGGTGGTGAAGTCCGCCCTCGCACCTGGCGTCAGGTGCGTACCTGGCCCTGGGCGCGCGCACGGCACCCTGCACCCACGGGGCGCGCACAGCCGCACGCGCTCCCCGTGTGAAAGCCGCGCACGCGCCGACAGCTCGCGCGCGCTCCCCGCGCGCCTGACGGCGCGGTCAACTGGTGGCAGCCCCGCGCGGGACGACGGCTCCGGCGCGGACGGGCCGCCGGTCTCGTTCCCCGCCCTCGACCGGCGGCCCCGGCGCGTTCTGGTCCCCCGTGTCCACAAGACCGCAACACCTGTTCCCACCATGCGGCCGCGCGACGGCGATCGCCGCGGCCTCCATTTTGGTCACCGGCGTCGTCCTCCACCTGGTCGTGGTGAGCGCGCCCGGCTGGCAGCGCACCAAGGAGACGTTCTTCGACGGGCAGTACGCGCGCGAGGCGTTTCCCAAGGTCCTCGAAGGGCTGTGGCTGAACGTAAGGCTGTTGCTCGTCTGCGGAGCCGCCGTCCTGGTGCTCGGCATGCTCATCGCCAGAGCGACGCGCCCGCGTCCCCCAACGGCTCCCCCGTGCTCGGACGGAGGCCGTCCGCAAGACCTTCGGCGACTCGGTCGTCCTGCGGGACGTCGACCTGGAGGTCGCCCCGCACACCGTGACCGCGCTGATCGGTGCCTCCGGCTCCGGCAAGTCCACGCTGCTGCGCTGCGCCAACCTGTTGGAGGACATCGACGACGGGGCGATCTGGCTGGACGGCGAGGAGATCACCGATCCGCGTACCGACCCGGACGCGGTACGGCGCCGTATCGGCGTGGTCTTCCAGGCGTACAACCTGTCCCGCACATGACGGTGCTGGAGAACATCACGCTCGCTCCTCGCCGGGTGCACGGGGTCGTCCGCGCGGAAGCCGAGGAGCACGCCAGGGGGCTGCTGGAGCGGCTCGGACTGGGCGGGAAGGCGGGCGCGTACCCCCGAGCAGGTCTTCGGCGATCCCCGGCGGGAGCGCACCCGGCGCTTCCTGCGGCGGATCGTGGAGGCGGGACGGCTCTGAGTACGCCGGTAAGGGGCGCCCCCCGGGAGGCCGGTGCTTACCGCGTGGCCGGTGCTCAGGTGCTCGCCTGGCCGGCCCCCGCCAGCGCGGCGACGCGCTCCACGGCGAACACGTAACCCTGCACTCCGCAGCCCGCGATGACACCGTCGGCGCGCAGGGAGACGTACGAGTGGTGCCGGAAGGACTCCCGCTGGTGGATGTTGGAGATGTGGACCTCCAGCACCGGAAGTCCGTCGCAGGTGTTGAGCGCGTCGAGAATCGCGATCGACGTGTGCGAGTAGGCGCCGGGGTTGATCACGACGCCGCAGTGGTTCTGCCGTGCCTCGTGGATCCAGTCCACCAGCTCGCCCTCGTGGTTGGACTGCCGGAAGTCCACCGTGCCGCCGTGCGCCGCCGCTGCCTTCGCGCAGAGTGCCTCGACGTCGGCGAGCGTGTCGGAGCCGTAGATCTCCGGCTGGCGCTGCCCCAGCAGGTTCAGATTAGGGCCGTTGAGGATCATGATGGGCGCGTTGGCCAGGGTGCGGGGCACGGGGGCTTCCTCCGGTCCGTTCGGCGTGGGGCGGCCCGTCGGACCGCTGCTCGGACCCGGTCTATCACGGCACGTGGGAGCCGGTTTTATCACGGTGAAACAGCAGGCCCCGAAGCCCTAGCCTCTTGGCATGATCACACCGTCGTATCCTCCCAAGCCCTCGCCCGGTGACCGTATCGCCGTCCTCTCGCCGGGCGCCGGCCTCCCGGGCCTCTTCCCGGTCCCCCACGAACTGGGCCTGGAACGGCTGCGCAAGGAGTTCGGCCTCGAGCCGGTCGAGTACCCGACGACCCGCAAGATGGGCGCGACGCCGCAGGAGCGGGCCGACGACATCCACGCGGCCTTCGCCGACCCCGACATCAAGGCCGTCATCGCCTCGATCGGCGGCGACGACCAGATCACCGTTTTGCCGCTGCTGGACCGCGAGTTGATCCGGGCCAATCCGAAACCGTTCTTCGGGATGAGCGACAACACCAACCTGCTCGCGTTCTTGTACAACACGGGCATCGTCGGCTATCACGGTGCGACCGTGATGGTGCAGCTCGGGCGGCCGGTGGCCATGGACCCGCTGACCGCGGAGTCCCTGCGGGCGGCCCTGTTCACCTCGGGACCCTACGAACTGCGGCCCGCCGAGCGCTGGAACGACATCAACCGCGACTGGGCCGAACCGGCGACCTTCCAGTCGGAACCGGAGACCCGGCCGGGCACCGGCTGGATCTGGCGCAACGCCGACCATGTGGTCGAGGGCCGTGGCTGGGGCGGCTGCCTGGAGATCCTCGGCGGGCTCCTGATGGCCGACCGCGAGATCTCCCACGACCTGTCGGTGTACGACGGCGGCGTGCTGTTCCTGGAGACCTCGGAGGAGATGCCCAGCGGTACGGAGGTCTTCCGGACCCTGCGCAACATGGGCGAGCGTGGCCTCCTGCAGCGGTTCTCCGCGTTGCTGATGGCCCGTGCCAAGACCTGGTCCTTCGAGCAGCCCAACAGCCCCGCGGACGCCGCCCGGTACGCCGTGGAGCAGCACGAGGCCGTGCTGAGCGCACTGGAGACGTATGCGCCCGACACCCTCGCCGTCTTCGACGTGGACTTCGGCCACACGGACCCGCAGCTCGTACTCCCCTATGGCGGGACGATCCGTGTCGACGGCCCGCACCAGCGCATCACCGTCACCTACTGAGCCCCACGACACGCGTCGCGACACCGTGCGCCCCCGTAACTCACGGTCACGGTGGGTAGTTGACGCGGCATGCACGACGTACAGACCGTAAGCACCGCACAGACGCCCTCCATGCCGCGGCTCGCGGCCGCCTCGCTCGCCGGGACGGCCATCGAGTTCTACGACTTCT
The DNA here is from genome assembly GCF_033794725.1 of Streptomyces sp. ID05-39B. Classification (NCBI taxonomy): domain Bacteria; kingdom Bacillati; phylum Actinomycetota; class Actinomycetes; order Kitasatosporales; family Streptomycetaceae; genus Streptomyces; species Streptomyces sp. ID05-39B. Next base: position 24,782 of record NZ_JARGEF010000084.1, read on the forward strand.
TCGTCTACGGGACGGCCGCCGCGCTTGTCCTGGGACCGCTGTTCTTCCCGACGTTCTCGCCGCTGGCGGGAACGCTGGCGGCCTTCGCGACGTTCGGTGTGGGCTTCGTGGCCCGGCCGCTGGGGTCGGTGCTCTTCGGTCACATCGGGGACCGGCGCGGACGCCGGCCGGTCCTCGTCGTCTCCCTGCTGCTGACGGGTGCCTCGACGGTCGCGGTCGGATGCGTGCCGACGTACGGCTCGATCGGGGTGGCGGCTCCCGTGCTGCTGCTCGTGTTGCGGTTCCTGCAAGGGCTGGGGCTCGGCGGGGAATGGGGCGGCGCGGTGCTGCTGACGGCGGAGCACGCGCCCGCCGGGCGGCGCGGGCTGTGGTCGAGCTTTCCGCAGATCGGGCCGGCGGTGGGTTTCCTGCTCGCCAACGGGGTGGTGCTGGCGCTGTCCGCGACGCTGACCGAGGCGCAGTTCACGCAGTGGGGCTGGCGGGTGCCCTTCTGGGCGGCGGGCGTGCTGGCGGTGCTCGGGCTGTGGCTGAGGTCGTCACTGCCCGAGAGCCCACGGTTTCTGGAGATCGAGGCCCCCGCGCGCGTGCCGCTCGTCGAGGTGGTCCGCTCCCACTGGCGGCTCGTCCTGCTGACCGCCGGCGGACTCGCCGTCGGGTACGCGATCTTCTACGCCGTGACGACCTGGTCGCTGGCCTACGCGACGGAACGGCTCGGGGTGAGCCGTACCGTCATGCTGACCTGCATCATGGCCGCGGTGCTGGTGAAGGGGGCGCTGACACCCGTGGCGGCCCTGCTCGGCGACCGTTACGGGCGGCGGCCGTTGTGCCTCGCCGGCTGTGCCGCCGCCGCGCTGTGGATGTTCCCCCTGGTCGCCCTCCTGGGCACGGGCGAGCCGCTGCCGATGTTCCTGGGCTTCCTCGGTGCCATGCTCGCTTTCGTCACCATGTTCGCCGTCATCGCCGCCTACCTGCCAGAACTGTACGAGCCGAGGATCCGCTGCACGGGGGCGGCGGTCGGCTACAACCTCGGCGGAGTGCTCGGCGGCGCGCTCACGCCCCTCGCGGCGACGGCACTCGCCGAGCACTCGGGGCGCGTCCCCTGGGGAGTGGGGGCCTATCTGACGGGCATCGCACTGCTCAGCCTCGGCTGCTTCGCCCTGCTGCCGGAGACCCGGCCGGCACCGGCGGCGCGGACGGGGCCGGAGCCACGGCCGGCGCCGAGGGCCGCCTCCTGCCCGGGACCGAGGGCCGTGGCCGGGGCGGAGACCGGAGCTTGGACCGGGACCGGGGCTGGGACCGGAGCGGAGGCCGGGACTGTGGCCGTGGCCGGGACCGTCGCCGTGGCCGGGACCATGACGGAGGCCGTGGCGGAGGCCGAGGCCGGGGCCGGGGCCGGGACCAAGGCCGGGACCGGGACCAAGGCCGGGGTCGAGGCCGGGACCGAGGCCAGGACCGAGGCCGGGGTCGGGGCAGAAGCCGAGGCGGAAGCCGGGGTCGAGGCAGAAGCCGAGGCGGAAGCCGGGACCGAGGCAGAAGCCGAGGCGGAAGCCGGGACCGAGGCAGAAGCCGAGGCGGAAGCCGGGGTCGAGGCCGGGGCGGAGGCCGGTGGCCTGGCCCTAAGGATTGATCGCCAGCTCCATATACGCCGCGAACAGCACCAGATGCACGCCGCCCTGGAGAGGCGTGGCCCGTCCGGGTACGACGGTCAGGGAGCTGACGACGACAGTGAGCGCGAGCAGCACCATGTGGGTGGGGCCGAGGCCTAGGACGAGTGGGCCGGCGAGCCAGAGAGAAGCCAGGGCGACAGCCGGGATGGTCAGGCCGATGCTCGCCATCGCGGAGCCGTGCGCGAGGTTGAGGCTGGTCTGCATCCGGTCGCGGCGGGCGGAGCGCAGCGCGGCGATGGTCTCGGGGAGCAGCACGAGCAGCGCGATGATCACTCCGACGACGGCATGGGGAAGCCCGGCGGCCTCCACGCCTTCCTCGATCGTGGGCGAGACTCCCTTGGCGAGCCCCACCACGCCGATCAGGGCCAGGCCGAGCAGGCTCAGGCTGATCACCGCGGTCCGCGAGGAGGGCACGGCGGCGTGGTCGTCCCCGATGACCATGTCTCCGTCGCGGGGGACAGGCAGGAAGTAGTCGCGGTGCCGGACTGTCTGGGTCGCCACGAACAGGCCGTAGAGGATCAGTGAGGACAGGGCGGCGAAGGTGAGCTGGACGGTGGAGAACTCCGGTCCCGGTTTGCTGGTGGTGAAGGTCGGCAGGACCAGGCTGAGGGTGGCCAGGGTCGCGACGGTCGCCAGGGCGGCGCCGGTGCCCTCGGGGTTGAAGATCGCCGTGCCGTGGCGCAGGGAGGCGACCAGGAGGCACAGGCCGACGATGCCGTTGCAGGTGATCATCACGGCCGCGAAGACCGTGTCCCTGGCGAGGGTCGAGCCCTTGTCGCCACCGTCCGCCATCAGTGTGACGATCAGCGCGACCTCGATGATCGTCACGGCCACGGCGAGCACCAGGGAGCCGAAGGGTTCGCCGACGCGGTGGGCGACGACCTCGGCGTGGTGCACGGCCGCCAGGACGGCTCCGGCCAGGATGACCGTGATCACGGCGACGACCACCGGGGCGAGGTCACGGCCCCAGGTCAGGATCAGCAGGACGCCGGCGAGCGCGGGCACGACGGACGTCCAGCGGATCGTGAGCGACCTGAGCCGAGCGATCATGCAGTGATCGTCGCAGAGCGGTGCGGACCATGCATTTCGGTCGACGCGAGCGGACTGCGCAAGCGCCGGGAGCGGTGCCCGGCGCTTCGCCGCGCACCGCTCCCGGCGGCCGTCCCCACGTACCGCGTGGTCAGACGTCGATGCTGTCCTTCGCAGAGCCCTCGCTGCCGGTTCCCGGCTTCTCGGCAGCCGCCTGCTCGGCCGCCGCCTGCCTCTTGGAGGCCCACAGGCTGGTGATCGTGGTGACGATCAGGACGGCGCAGATGACACCGAGCGAGACCGGGATGCTGATCTCGGGGACGTGGACCCCGGACTCGTGCAGCGCGTGCAGCACCAGCTTCACGCCGATGAAGCCGAGGATGATCGACAGGCCGTAGCTGAGGTGGACCAGCTTCCTCAGCAGGCCGCCGATGAGGAAGTACAGCTGCCTGAGGCCCATCAGCGCGAACGCGTTGGCCGTGAACACGATGTACGGATCCTGCGTCAGGCCGAAGATCGCGGGGATCGAGTCGAGGGCGAAGAGCACGTCGGTGGAGCCGATCGCGAGCATCACGACCAGCATCGGGGTCATGACGCGCTTGCCGTTCTGCTCGATCCACAGCTTGGTGCCGTGGTAGCGGTCGGCGACACCGAACCTGCGCTCGGCCGCCTTGAGCAGCTTGTTCTCCTCGAACTCCTCGTCCTCCTGGTCGGCCCTGGCCTCCTGGATGAGCTTCCAGGCGGTCCAGATGAGGAAGGCGCCGAACAGGTAGAACACCCAGGCGAAGCTGGCGAGGATCGCGGCGCCCGCGGCGATGAAGATCGCCCTCAAAACCAGGGCTATGAGCACGCCGACGAGCAGGACCCTCTGCTGGTACTGCGAGGGGACGGCGAACTTCGCCATGATCAGGACGAAGACGAAGAGGTTGTCGACGCTGAGTGACTTCTCGGTGATGAAGCCCGCGAAGAACTCTCCGGCGGGCTCGCCCCCGCCGAAGAGGAACAGGCCGAGGCCGAACACCCCGGCCAGGGCGATCCAGACGACGGTCCAGATACCGGCTTCCTTGATCGACACGTCATGCGGCTTGCGGCCGATGAAGAAGTCGATGGCGATGAGGGCACTCAGGCCCACGATGGTCAGGACCCACAAGGTCAGGGAAACATCCACTGCTGCGCCTCCGGCAGTACGTAACGGCAGGTGATCAGCGTCGTCGCGCTGCCGGAGGTCTCTTCCACCCCGGGTCCCGGCGCACAGCATGCGCACGGGACCACACGGGCCGACGCCCCGGGATCAGGCCTGATCCGTATTGACGGGTACGCCGCAGCAGACAGGGAGTACTCCCCTCCGTGGGAAAAACAGTACCCCAATTACCAAGAAAAGGTAAAGTGCTCGGCAAAAGAAAGGCTAAGTCGCCTGGTCAGGCGGCCTTTACGGATACTTGACAAACGACGGAAGCGGATCACTTCCGCCACAGGCGGCGGGCCTCGGCGACCTGCGCGAGGACCTGCTGGAGCACCTGGCTGCCAGGCGGCAGCAGGGCCGGCTCATAGGTCCAGGCGTGTCCGACCCAGGGATCGGCGAGGTGGTCGTCCGGCACCGGAGTGAGGCGCATCAGCCCGCGCCACAGCGGGTCCAGCAACGGACCGTAACCGGCGGCGTCCTCACGGTCGGCGACCAGCATCAGGTGGACGCCTACCGCCGGGCCCTCGTCCGCGAGGTAGCGGAGCCGGGTCACGGCACGGTCGTCGAAGCCGTGCGGGAAGTCGTTGACGACCAGGAGCTGCTGGGCCGTGTCGAAGTCGGGGGGGAGGGAGTCGGCGGCGCCGCCGCGCACCGCCATCTGCACCAGGTCGACGTGCTCGGTGAGCCGGGTCAGGATGTCCGCCACACCGGCCGCGCCCACGGCGGGCGGCGCCGCGAGCACGCCGCCGTGCACGAGCGGGGCGAACGCCTGCGCACCCGAACCGGCCGGGTCGAGGACATGCACCGTGAACTCGTCGGCCGGATGGACCGCCAGCAGCCGGGCCGTGTGCGCCACGGCCGAGTCCAGCGCGAGCCGGCGCAGCTCGTGGGAGTCGAGGAACGAGCCGTCGGGCCCTGCGGTCCGCCCGCTGTCGATCCACAGACCGCGCTCCAGCGGGAGCCGGATGAGCATCGGGATGCGCAGCCGGTCGCTCTCGGGCAGGTGGAGGTCGCCCAGGCGCAGGGCCATGGGCATCTCCATGGGGACGCGGTAGGCGTGCCAGGCCGGGTTGTCCCAGCGCGCGTAGGCCGGGGGCAGGGCCGGCTCGACGACGTCGGCCTCGGCGGCGAGCTGGGCGAGGTCCCGGTCCAGGACCTGCCGGGCCTGGTCGACGAGTTGGGCGTGCTTGGCGCGAGCGGACTCGCGGGCCGCGTCGCCCTGACCGCCGATCCGGCTGCGCGGGTCGGAGAGGACGTCGTCGAGTTCCCTGTCCATCCGCGTGTCGGCGAAGTCGACGGCGCTGCGGTATGCGGCAGTGCTGCGGGCCAGGTCCTCGAACATGCCCCAGACCTGGTTGTAGAGGCGCTCCTCCATCGACCAGCCGGTGGCGTCACCGGCGACCGGCTGCGCGGACCGGCCGGGCTCGGCCGGGGGTGCGG